>NZ_BAAAUG010000024.1:0-119301 GCF_039533825.1 Streptomyces rectiviolaceus | reverse complement strand
CCGTCGTTCACGCGAGCGCCGAGCCTCAGGCCTCCGGCGCCCCGAGCTCCTCCAGCGTCCGCTCGAGCCACCGCGTCCAGAACGTCTCCAGATCGATCCCGGCCCGCAGCACCACATGCCTCAGCCGGTCCTCCACCGTGTCCTTCCCCGGCGGGAAATCCCGCTCCTCGATCTCCTCGTACTCGGCCAACTGCCGCCGGTGCAGGGTGAGATGGCGGCGCAGGTCGGCCTCGATGCCGTCCGTTCCGACGACCGCCGCGGCCCGCAGACGCAGCAGCAGGGTGTCCCGCAGCGGCTTGGGGTCCTGGCTCGCGGCCGTCCAGCGGGCCAGCTCGGCGCGGCCCGCGGGCAGGACCTCGTACTCCTTCTTCTGCCCGCGGGTCGCCTGCTGCCGCTCCAGCGCGCGGATGGACCCGTCCCGCTCCAGTTTTCCCAGCTCACGGTAGATCTGCTGGTGCGTGGCCGACCAGAAGTAGCCGATCGACTTGTCGAACCTGCGGGTCAGCTCGAGCCCCGACGAAGGCTTCTCCAGGAGGGCGGTGAGGATCGCGTGCGGGAGTGACATGGCGGCCATCCTAAGTACGGCGTCCGCGGCGGACGCCCGGTGTCAGCCTGAGCGGACGCCCGGTCTCAGCCGGAGCGGGCATCCCGGTGTCACAGCGCCGCGGCCAGCTCCGTGCCCTGCTTGATGGCCCGCTTGGCGTCCAGCTCGGCCGCCACGTCCGCGCCCCCGATGAGGTGCGCGCTGTGCCCGGCGGCAAGCAGCTCCTCGTACAGGTCGCGGCGCGGGTCCTGCCCTGAGCAGAGGACGACCGTGTCGACGGGGATGACTGTGGACTGTCCGTCGACCGTGATGTGCAGGCCCGCGTCGTCGATGCGGTCGTAGCTCGCGCCGGCGACCATCGTGACGCCGCGGTGGCGCAGCTCGGTGCGGTGGATCCAGCCCGTGGTCTTGCCGAGGCCCTGGCCGACCTTGGACGTCTTGCGCTGCAGGAGGTGGACGGAGCGCGGCGGGGCCGGGCGGTCGGGAGCGGTCAGGCCGCCGCGGTCCTTGTAGTCCATGTCGACGCCCCACTGCCGGAAGTACGTCGCCGGGTCCAGGCTCGCCTTGTCGCCGCTGTCGGTGAGGTACTCGGCGACGTCGAAGCCGATGCCGCCCGCGCCGATGATCGCGACCCGCTCCCCCACGGGCGCGCTGTCGCGCAGCACGTCGAGGTAGCCGACCACGCTGGGGTGGTCGATGCCGGGGATCTCGGGGGTGCGGGGGGTGACTCCGGTGGCGACGACCACTTCGTCGTACGCGGCCTTCGCCAGCTCTGCCGCCGTGGCGCGGGTGTTCAACCGGACGTCCACGCCGTGGAGTTCGAGCTGGGTGCGGTAGTAGCGCAGGGTCTCGTCGAACTCTTCCTTGCCGGGCACCTTGCGGGCGACGTTGAGCTGGCCGCCGATCTCGGACGCGGCGTCGATGAGCGTCACGTCGTGGCCGCGTTCGGCCGCGGAGACCGCGAAGGCGAGTCCGGCCGGGCCCGCGCCGACGACCGCGACGCGCTTCTTGTGGCGGGTCGGCGCGAGGACGAGCTCGGTCTCGTGGCAGGCGCGCGGATTCACCAGGCAGGAGGTGATCTGCAGGTTGAAGGTGTGGTCCAGGCAGGCCTGGTTGCAACCGATGCAGGTGTTGATGGCGTCGGGCTGCTCGGCCTTCGCCTTGGCGACGAAGTCCGGGTCGGCGAGGAGCGGGCGGGCCAGGGACACCATGTCGGCGGCTCCATCGGCCAGCAACTGCTCGGCGATCTCCGGGGTGTTGATGCGGTTGGTGGTGACGAGCGGTACGGAGACCTGGCCCATGACCTTCTTCGTGACGAAGGTGTACGCGCCGCGCGGCACCGACGTCGCGATGGTGGGGATGCGCGCCTCGTGCCAGCCGATACCGGTGTTGATGATCGTGGCGCCCGCGGCCTCGATCTCCTTGGCGAGGTGGACCACCTCTTCGAGGGTCGAGCCGCCGGGGACGAGGTCCAGCATGGAGAGGCGGTAGATGATGATGAATTCCGCGCCGACGCGCTCACGTATGCGCCGGACGATCTCGACGGGGAAGCGGATGCGGTTCTCGTAGGCACCGCCCCAGCGGTCCTCGCGCTGGTTGGTGGGGGCCGCGATGAACTCGTTGATCAAGTAACCCTCGGAGCCCATGACTTCGACGCCGTCGTAGCCCGCGAGCTTGGCCAGCTCGGCGGCGCGCACGAAGTCCTCGATGGTCTGCTCGACCTCGTCGTCCTCAAGGGCGCGCGGCACGAAGGGGCTGATCGGCGCCTTGATCGCGCTGGGCGCGACGAGGCCCTCGTGGTAGGCGTACCGCCCGAAGTGCAGGATCTGCATCGCGATCTTGCCGCCCTCGGCGTGCACGGCGGCCGTGATGCCCGCGTGCTCCTCGGCCTCCGCCTCGGTGGTCAGCTTGGCGCCGCCGTCCCAAGGGCGGCCGAGCTCGTTCGGGGCGATGCCGCCCGTGACGATGAGGCCGACACCGCCGCGCGCACGGGTCGCGTAGAACTCCGCCATCCGCCGGAAGCCGTTCGGTGCCTCTTCCAGGCCCACGTGCATGGATCCCATCAGGACCCGGTTGGGCAGGGTGGTGAAGCCCAGGTCGAGCGGGTTCAGCAGGTTCGGGTAGCGGCTCATGCGGGCCCTCCGTACGGGGTGTGTCGTCAGGACAGTTCTAGAGGACGTCGACCCCTTGTGCAACTAGTTGCATAAAGACGTGGCGCGCGCCACTTCGACACAGGGCTCGGCCCGGCACGGCCCAGCACGGCCCAGCACGGCCCAGCACGGCCCGGCACGGCCCAGCACGGCCCAGCACGGCCCAGCACGGCCCGGGTGACCGTTTTGACTGTTTCGCCGGAAGATTTACCGTGCGCAACAGGGGATTGACCATTCGACGAAGCACTCCTACGCTCCTCGCACCCCCGCAGGTATATCGATTAACCCCTGGTTCTCATCGCCCTGGTTGGAGACATCCCGCTGTGCGCTCAACGATGAGTCGGCGCGGCTTCATCGCCGCAGGTTCAGGCCTGGCCGCCGCCACCACCCTGCCCGCCCTCGCCGGCTGTTCCACGCTGGCATCGGCGGATTCCGATCCCGACACGCTCGTGGTGCACAGCCAGCTGGGCACCACCGCTCCGGGCTCGCCCACCTACCTGTCCGCCCTCGACACCTTCCGGGACGAGAACCCGGGTCTGAAGGTGAAGAACCTGGTCAACGGCGACGACCTCGCGCAGGTCTACGAGACCTCACGGCTTGCCCGCAAGGAGCCGGACGTCGTCATGGTGAACCTCTACGACAAGACGCTGGCCTGGACCGATGTCGGGGCGACCGTCGACGTCAAGGGGTACATGGACGACTGGGGACTGCGAAAGCGCGTCCTGCCCGTCGCCCTCGAGGCCTGGACCGACGGCAAGGGGCGGCTGCGCGCCTTCCCCTACTTCGCCACCAACTGGCCGGTCGCCTACAACACGGCGCTGCTCGACAAGGCCGGTGTCGGCGCGATCCCCACCACCGGTGACCAGCTGATCGCCGCCGCCCGCAAGCTCCGCGCCAAGGGCATCGCGCCGGTCACCGTCGGCGGCAACGACTGGACGGGCCAGAAGCTCCTCACCCAGATCATCCAGACCTTCCTCACCCCCGACGAGGCGCGGAAGGTGTTCACGAGCGGCGACTTCAGCGGCAGCAGGGGTGCCCGCGAGGGCATCGAGTACTTCGCCGCCCTGCGCGACGCGGGCGTCTTCGCCGACAAGGCGCAGGGCCTGACGTCCGACACGATGACGACGCAGTTCAACACCGAGGCCGCCGCCGTCCAGTCCGCGATGTCATCGGCGCTCGCGAAGGTCCCGGAGAAGGTCGCACGGCACACCGAGGTCGGCGGCTGGCCGCTCGCGCCGGACGCCGCGCACCCCAAGCCGACGATCCTGCGGACGTACACCCTCATCGGCTTCTGGATCAGTCCGAACGGCACGAAGAAGCTGGATTCCGTCGAGAAGTTCCTGCGCTTCATGTACCGCCCCGACACCGTCTCGCGCTTCATCAAGGAGAGCGGCCGCGACATGGCCCTGCGCTCCGACACCCTCAGCACCGACTTCCCGCTCGTCGCCGAGGCGCAGAAGCTCGGCACCGGCGTCAGCCAGGCCCTGCTGCCCGACCTGTACGTCCCGCCGGCCGCGACGCAGCCGCTGATCACCGCGACCAGCACGGCGTTCACGCGCGGCACGAGCCCCGCCAAGGTGCGCTCCGTGCTCGAAGCCGCGTACCGCACCGCATGAGCCGCCCGCCCGAGCCTTCTGGGAGTCACCCGAGATGACGACACTCACGTCGACGCCGGGCGGGACCGAGGTCCGCCCCGCACCGTCGAAGCCCCCTGTCCGCAAGCGCCGCCGCGAGGGCGGCACCATCCTCGCCGTCCCTGCCCTGATCTGGTACCTGGTCTTCATGGTCGGCCCGATGGTCGCGATCTTCGTGATCGCGGCCCTGCACTGGCCGGGCATGCTGCAGCCCGTCTCGTTCGCCGGGTTCGACAACGTCCGCACCGTCCTCGACGATCCGGTGTTCTGGGACGCCGTGCGCAATACGGCAGTCCAGCTCGCCGTCGCGCTGCCGATCATGATCGTGTGCGCGTACATGCTGGGCTACTACGTGGCGCAGAAGCCGCCGGGCCACCGCGTCCTGCGCTACCTCCTCTTCATCCCCGGCCTGATCTCCACCCCGGCCAAGGCGATGGTGTTCTACGCGGCGCTCTCCCCCGACGGCCTGGTCAACGGCGCGCTGAAGTCGGTGGGCCTCGGCTCGGTGACCGACGCCTGGCTGGCCTCTCCCTCGACGGCGCTGCTCTGCCTGATCGTGCTCGACATCTGGGGCGGCATCGGCTTCACCGCCGTCCTGTTCGCCGCCCGGCTCGGCAGTGTGCCCGAGGAGATCGGCGAGGCGGCGCAGCTGGACGGTGCCGGGCACTGGCGGACGATGTGGCGCGTGCACTTCCCGGTCATCCGCGAGTACGTGGGCGTGGTGACGATGCTCCAGTTCCTCTGGACGTTCTTCGGTTCCGCCCAGCACGTCCTGCTGCTCACGCAGGGCGGGCCCGGCAGCTCGTCGACCACGCTGTCGTTCCTCGTCTACCAGAAGGCGTTCATCGCGGCCGACCTCGGCTACAGCCAGACCGTCGGCGTGATCCTCTTCCTGGTCGGCCTCGTCGGTCTGCTGACCATCCGCCGCGCGTTCCGCCAGAACTACTGACGCCGCACGACCCCCGATCGGAGCCGGTCACCTTGAGATCCCTGAAACACGGAAAGTCCTGGCTGCCCGCCCACATCCTGGCGTGGGCGTACGCGGCGCTGCTCGTCGTCCCCCTCTACTACCTGCTCGCTTCGGCCTTCAAGACGAACGACCAGATCTTCGCGAGCCCCTTCTCCCTTCCCACCTCGCTGTCGTTCGGCAATTTCGGTACGGCCTTCGAGAGCGCCGATCTGGGGCTGGCGGTCGTCAACTCGGCGCTGGTGACGGCGTTCTCGCTCGCGCTGACCCTGGCGCTGGCGATTCCGGCGGCGTTCGCCATCGCCCGCGCCACGGGTCCGCTGGGTGCCTTCGTGGAGAAGGTCTTCTCGCTCGGCTTCCTCATCCCGACGTTCGCCGCGCTCTTCCCGACGTTCCTGCTCGCCGCGGCGACGGGTCTGTTCCACACGCGCCTGTTCATGGTGCTCTTCCTGCCCGCCACCGCGATGCCGCTGTCCGTCGTCATCCTGGTGCAGTTCATGCGGACCATCCCCAAGGAGATGGAGGAGGCAGCGCGGATGGACGGCGCGTCGACGTTCGCGGTTCTTCGGCACGTCTATACGCCGATGTGTCTGCCCGGCATCGCGACGGTGCTGCTCCTGAACTTCCTGACCTTCTGGAACGAGTACCTGTACTCCCTCGTGATCGTCGGCCCCGACCCGTCCCAGCGCACCGTGCAGGTCGCCCTGCCCACTCTCAAGTCCTTGACCGGGACGGATTACGGGGTCCTGACCGCCGGTACGGTACTGACTCTCGTACCGGTATGGGCCGTCTACACGGTGTTGCAGAAGCGGATGCAACAGGCCCTCGTCAGTGGGGCGGTGAAGATGTGAACGGGTCGGAAGCATCCCGTAGGGACAGCGGCAGGGACGGCGGTGCGCGTCCGACGATCAAGGCGGTCGCCGCGGCGGCCGGGGTCTCCACGGCCGCCGTGTCGCAGGCCTTCAACGCCAAGGGCCGCATCTCCGAGGCCACCCGGCGGCGCATCCTGGACGCCGCGGCCGAGCTCGGCTGGTCGCCGAGCGCCACGGCCACGGCGCTGCGCAGCGCGCGGACCCGTACGCTCGCCCTCGTCGTGCGCCGCCCCACGGACGTGCTCGGCGCGGACCCGCACTTCAGCGAGCTGATCACCGGCCTTGAGGGCGAACTGGCGCCGCGCGGCTACGGTTTGCTGCTCCATCTGGTCGCGGATGTGGCCGAGGAGAGCGCGCTGTACGAACGTCTCGCCGCCGAGGGCCGTGTCGACGGGGCCGTCCTGACCGACGCCCGCGCCGACGATCCGCGCCCGCCGCTGCTTCGCGGCCTCGGCCTGCCCGCCGTGCTGCTCGGCGCCCCGCACCCGGACGCGCCCGTGCCCACCGTGGGCCTTGGCAACCAGGGCGCCGGCATACACGAGGCCGTCGACCACCTCATGGAGCTCGGTCACCGGCGCATCGCCTATGTGTCAGGGCCAGGAGAGCTGCTGCACACGGGACTTCGCCGCGCGGTCTTCGAAGAGACCCTGCGGCTGAAGGGAGTTGAACCAGCCGCCGTCCTGAGCACCGACTTCTCCGAGGCGGCGGCCGTCGCCGCGACCGAGGAGCTGCTCGGCATGACGGAGCGCCCGACCGCCGTCATGTACGCCAACGACTCCATGGCGGTGTGCGGCATCGGCGCGGCCCAGCGCGCCGGACTGCGCGTCCCGGACGACCTGTCCGTCGTCGGCTACGACAATCTCCCGATCGGCCGCTGGCTCCATCCGCGTCTGACGACCGTCGACCAGCAGGTGCAGCGGGTCGGCGCGGCCGCCGCGCGTGCGCTGCTCGCGCAGTGCGGCGAGGACGTGCCGCACGTCGCGCTCGACGACCGGCCACGGCTCGTCGTCCGCGAGTCGACGGGGCCCACCGACCGACCTGCGCCTCCGATCACCTCTTCACCCCCGTACGGAAAGACCTGAGTACCACCATGCGACGCCACAGCGCCCAACTCACCCATGACTCCGCCGTCCTGCCCTGGATCGGCGCCAACTTCTGGTCCCGCACCGGCGGTCCGCTGATGTGGCGGAACTACGACCCGAAGACGGTTCGCGAAGAACTCTCCGTGCTGCGTGAGCACGGTCTGACGATGACCCGCTCGTTCTTCTACTGGCCGGACTTCCACCCCGAGCCGCACCGCGTCGACGAGGAGTTGTGCGAGCGCTTCCGTGACTTCCTCGACGCGCACACCGAGTTGGGGATGGGCACGGTGCCCACCTTCATCGTCGGGCACATGTCCGGCGAGAACTGGGACCCGGCGTGGCGCGGGGGCCGCGACCTCTACGAGGACGTGTGGCTGGTCGGCCGCCAGGCGTGGTTCGTGTCGCAGATGACGCGCCGCTTCAAGGACCACGCGGCGGTCACCGGCTGGCTGATCACCAATGAGATGCCGGGCTACGGCCGCATCTACCAGGTGGACCCGCCGTCGAGCGATGTCGTCACCGCCTGGGCGCAGTTCATGTGTGACGCGGTGCGCGCGGCGGGTGGCACGCAGCCGGTGTCGCTCGGCGACGGAGCGTGGGGCATCGAGGTGACGGGCCGCGACAACGGCTTCTCGCTGCGGGACACGGCCGAGTACGTCGACTTCGTGGGCCCGCACGTGTACCGCTCCGACACGGACCGCGTGCGTCAGCACTACCGCGCCGCGTTCGAGTGCGAGCTGGCCGCGGTCACCGAACAGCCGGTGATCCTGGAGGAGTTCGGGCTCTCGACAGACACAGTTTCGGCGGAGAATGCCGGGATCTACTACCGGCAGACGCTCCACAACTCCCTTCTCGGCGGCGCGACCGGCTGGATAGCCTGGAACAACACCGACTACGACGACCTGTGGGACCAGTCGCCGTACGACCACCACGCCTTCGAGATGCACTTCGGCATCACGGACAGCACGGGCGCCCCGAAGACTCCGCTCGTCGAACTCGCCGCGTTCTCCCAGGTGTTGGAGCAGGTGGACTTCGCGCGCTGCCGCCGCTCGGACGCGGACGCCGCGCTCGTCGTGCCCGCGTTCCTTGAGCGCGGCTACCCCTACAGCCGTCCCGCCGACCGCCCCCTGATCTTCACGTCCCTCCATCAGGGGTACGTCGCCGCGCGCGGGGCCGATCTCCCGGTGGGCCTCACGCGGGAGGCCGACGGACTGCCCGGGGACGCGGCGCTGTATCTCCTGCCGTCCACCCGGCAGTTGACGACACGGACGCGGCGCGAGCTGGAGCGGCGGGCCCGCGAGGGCGCCACCGTGTACCTGTCGTTCTGCTCCGGTGAGCACCCCGGGACGCGCGGCCCGTGGTTCGACGACCTGGACGGGCTCTTCGGAGTCGAGCTCCAGCTCACCTACGGTGTGGCCGAACCCATCGAGGACGACGTCCTGGAGATGACCTTCACGGAGGAGTTCGGGGGCATCGCCGCGGGCGAGACGCTGACCTTCCCTGTGGCGGGCAACGAGGACAGCCGCGCCTATTTGCCGGTCGTCCCGACGGGGGCGCGGGTCGTGGCGAAGGACGCGCACGGCCGCCCCGCGCTGCTTGTCCACGAGACGGGGCGCGGGCGTACGGTCCTCGCCACCTACCCGCTCGAGCACATGGCCGCGCGCACGGCCCGCGTCAACCCGGAGCAGACACACCGGCTGTACGCCGCCCTTGCCCAACTCGCGGGCGTGGAGCGGCCGGTGACGGTCGACAGCCCCTACGTCTCGGCGGACGTCCTCGTCCACGAGGACGGGCGGCGGTTCGTCTGGCTGGTCAGCCAGTCGGACGAGGAGCTGGCGGTGCGCCCGGCCGTGGACGGTTCGCTGCACGACCTGGGGACGGGTGAGGCGGTGGAGAAGGTGCGGCTCGCCCCGTTCGGCGTGCGCGTCCTCGAACGGCGATGAGCGCGGTGAACCCGGTCAACCCGGTGGACGCGCCCCTGTACCGGGATGCGGGCGCCCCGGTCGCCGACCGGGTGCGCGACCTGCTCTCGCGGATGACGCTCACCGAGAAGGTGGGCCAGGTCAACCAGCGGATGTACGGCTGGGACGCCTATGAGCGGACGGCCGATGCACAGGGCGGTCACCGCCTGACGGACGCCTTCCGCGCCGAGGTCGCCGCGTTCGACGGGATGGGCGCGCTGTACGGACTGCAGCGCGCCGACCCGTGGTCGGGGGTGACGTTCGCGGACGGCATCACCGCCACGGACGCGGCACGGGTCGCCGACTCGGTGCAGCGGCACGTCATGTCGAGCACCCGGCTCGGCATCCCGGTCCTCCTTGTCGAGGAGGTCCCGCACGGCCATCAGGCCCTGGACGGCACGGTCCTTCCGGTGAATCTCGCGGTGGGCGCGACCTGGGACCCGCGTCTGTACGAGGCCACCGCGGCGGGCGCAGCGGCCGAACTGCGCGCCCGGGGCGGCCATGTCGCCCTCGTCTCGGCGCTCGACCTGGTCCGGGATCCGCGCTGGGGTCGCGCGGAGGAGTGCTTCGGCGAGGACCCGTATCTGGCGGCGCGCTTCACGGAGGCGCTGGTGCGGGGCATGCAGGGCAGCGATGCCGATTCCGTCTTCGGCGCCGACCGTGCCGCGGTCGTGCTCAAGCACTTCGCCGGGCAGGGAGCGACGGTCGGCGGCCGCAACAGCGCGGCCACGGAGCTCGGACCGCGCGAACTCCACGAGATCCACCTGGTGGCGGCGCGGGCGGGGGTCCTCGCCGGGGCCGCGGGCGTCATGGCCGCGTACAACGAGTACGACGGTCTGCCGTGCGCGGCCAACCGGGAGCTGCTCACCGGCCTCCTGCGCGAGCGCTGGGGGTTCACCGGTCTGGTCATGGCCGACGGATGCGCCCTCGACCGTCTCGTGCGCCTCGCCGGTGACCCGGTGGCGGCGGGCGCGCTCGCCCTGGGCGCGGGGACGGATCTGAGCCTGTGGGACGGCTGTTTCCCGCGCCTCGTGGAGGCGGTGGAGCGTGGCCTGGTCCCCGAGCACGCCCTGGACGCGGCTGTCGCGCGGGTCCTCTCCCTGAAGTTCCGCCTGGGGCTCTTCGAGCGGCCCTACGTCGACGGGACGACCCAAAGTGCCGCAGACCAAGCCGAGTTGAGCGAGCGCCTGGCCCGCGAGTCCATCGTCCTGCTGAGCCACGACGGGTCGGCTCTCCCCTTGGCCGCCCCGTCCCGCATCGCCGTCATCGGCCCGAACGCAGACTCGCTCCCCCAGCAGCTCGGCGACTACACCGCGCCGCAGCGCCCCGGCACCGGGCTCACCGTCCTCGGCGGCATCGAGGCAGTGGCGCCGCCGGGCGTCGAGGTGACGTATGCGCGGGGATGCGAGCTGACCGGCGGCGACCGCGGCGGGATCGCGGACGCGGTGGCTCTGGCCGCCGGTGCCGACACGGCCGTACTCGTGCTCGGCGGGTCGAGCGCGCGGGAGGCCGATACCCGCTTCGAAAGCAATGGGGCCGCTGTCGTGGCTTCCGGTGCTCCGGCGGGCATGACGTGCGGCGAGGGTGTCGACCTTGCCGAACTACGGCTTCCGGACGGGCAGTTGGCGCTACTCGATGCCGTGGCCGCCACCGGCACCCCCGTCGTCGTGGTGCTCGTCCAGGGGCGGCCGCATGCCGTGCCGGAGCTGGGCGTGCGGGCCCGTGCCGTGCTGTCGGCCTGGTATCCGGGGCCGTGGGGAGGGCGGGCGGTCGCCGATGTGCTCTTCGGGCGCGCGGAGCCCGTGGGGCGGCTGCCCGTCTCCGTGCCGCGCTCGGCCGCCCAGCTCCCGGTGTTCTACAACGCCAAGGATCACGGCTACCGCGGCTATGTGGACCAGCCCGCCACCGCGCTGCACGCCTTCGGCCACGGCCTCTCGTACACGACCGTCGAGTACGGGGAGCCCCGGCTCTCCCGTTCGAAGGCTCCGGTCAGCGATCCGGGGCTCAGCTGCGCGGTCGCCGTGACGAACACGGGTGCGCGGGCCGTGCGGGAGACCGTGCAGCTCTATGTGCGCCGGCTCGTGGGCTCCGGCTCCTGGCCGCGCGTCCGTGAGCTGCGCGGCTTCGCCCGTGTCGATCTGGCGCCCGGCGAACACGCCGAGGTCGTCTTCGCCGTCGAGGCGGATACCCTGGCCTCGCTCGACCGTGCCCTGGAGTACGTCGTGGAGCCCGGCGAGGTCCTGCTGGAGACCGGGCCGTCCGCCGACCGCACGAGCGGCACCCTTCTGACCCTGACGCCCGGGTGAGCGCCACGTCCGAATCCCGCCAGCCGCGCGCCCGCGAAGCCCGCAGACTTGTGGGTGTCACCGGGATTCACCGGGATGGAAACAGGGAGCAACTGATGACCAAGGTCATGGCCAAGGCCGTCTACACGACCGTCGAGAGCCCGCTGGGTGAGCTGCTGCTGGTCGGCCAGGAGTCGGCCACCGCGAACGGCGGCACCGCGCTGGCCTCGCTGTCCATGCCGGGGCAGAAGGGCGGCGCCACCGTCCAGGACGGGTGGGTGCGCGACGACGAGGCCTTCGCCGTGATCGCCGGGCAGCTGCGCTCGTACTTCGACGGGACGCTCACGCACTTCGACATCGAGTACGTGAGCGGCGTCGGCACCGACTTCCAGGAGCGGGTCTGGCACGCCCTCGACACCCTCCCGTACGGCAGGACCACCACGTACGGGAAGCTCGCCGAACAGCTCGGCGTCTCGCGCGCCGCGGTCCGCGCCCTGGGCACGGCGATCGGGCGCAACCCGCTGCTCGTCGTCCGCCCCTGCCACCGGGTCATCGGCGCCGACGGCTCGCTGACCGGGTACGCGGGCGGCCTTGAGGCCAAGCAGCGGCTCCTGGACCTGGAGTCGAAGAACTAGCGTCCGCCCCGGTGGCCAAGGCGCTCCGAGAGATCGCCCGCGCCCTTGGCGGCAAGATCGGCGAGTTCCTCTTCGCGCTGCTCGCTCCAGCGGATCATCGGCACGGAGATGGAGAGTGCCGCGACGACATGGCCCGCGCTGTCGCGGACCGGGGCGGCCACGCAGCTCACGTCCGGGTTGGACTCGCGGTGTTCGGCCGCGACCCCGCGCTCCCGGATGTCGGCGAGCGCGGAGAGCAGTGCGTCCGGCTCCGTGATGCTGTTCTGGGTCATCGCCACCAGTTCGCGTCCCGCCAGGCGGGTCTCGAGCTCGGCCGGGGGCAATGAGGCTAGCAGCATCTTGCCGACCGACGTGCAGTGGGCGGGCAGTTTGCGGCCCGCGGCGGAGACCATGCGCACCGCGTGCGTGGAGTCCACCTTGGCGATGTAGATGACGTCGGTGTCCTCGAGGACGGCCACGTGGACGGTCTCGTCGCAGGTCTCGGCGACCTCGCGGGCCACCTGCTGGCCCTCGGCGGCCAGGTCGAGCTGCTCGGCGTACCGGCTGCCGAGCTGGTACGCCCGTACGCCGAGGCGGTAGCGGCCCGTCTGGTCCGGGATCTGGACAAGGTACGAGCGGGCGGCGAGGGTGGTGAGCAGTTCGTGCACGGTGGTGCGCGGCAGCTGGAGTCTGCGGGTGACCTCGGGGGCGGACAGTGTCCCGTCGCCCTCCAGGAACAGCTCCAGTATGTCCAGCGCCCTGGTCACCGCTGGAACCAGTCGTCCCATGGTCGGCCTCCCACCCCGTGCGTCCGAAGTCGCGTTCCAAGCTGCGTCCGAAACTTCGGTCAACGATCGATATGACGAACACAGGCTAGACACAGCGACGTTCGGCGCGCAACGGCCTGAGGGGTACCTGTCGGCCCAAGACCATTTCGTTCGAGCCATTGACACCCTGCCGCCTGCGTGAATACGGTCACGCCAACATTTCGAACGTGTGACGAAATACCGAACAACCAAGGGGCAACTGCCTTGCGTATTACGGGAATCAGCACGCACGTGGTGGGGACGCCGTGGCGCAATCTCACCTACGTCCAGGTCCACACCGACGAAGGCCTCACCGGCGTCGGCGAGACCCGCATGCTCGGCCGCACCGACGCGCTGCTCGGCTACCTCCGCGAGGCGGCGGCCAACCACATCGTGGGGTCCGATCCGTTCGCGGTCGAGGATCTCGTGCGGAAGATGAAGTACGGCGACTACGGCCGGGCCGGCGAGATCGTCATGTCGGGCATCGCCTGCGTGGAGATGGCCTGCTGGGACATCAAGGGCAAGGCGCTGGGCGTGCCGGTCTGGCAGCTGCTCGGCGGCAAGGTGACCGACAAGGTCAAGGCGTACGCGAACGGCTGGTACACCACCGAGCGCACTCCGGAGGCGTACCACAAGGCCGCTCGGGCCGTGGTCGAGCGGGGGTACCGCGCCCTGAAGATCGACCCGTTCGGAACCGGCCACTTCGAGCTCGACCAGGCGGGCACGTCCTACGCGGTCTCGCTGATCGAGGCGGTGCGGGACGCGATCGGCCCGGACGCCGAGCTGATGCTGGAGATGCATGGGCGGTTCAGCCCGTCCACCGCGGTGCGCCTGGCGAAGGAGCTCGCGCCGTTCCGGCCCGCCTGGCTGGAGGAGCCGGTGCCGCCGGAGAACCTCAAGGCCCTCGAGAAGGTCGCCGCGAAGGTCGACATGCCGATCGCCACCGGCGAGCGCATCCACGACCGGATCGAGTTCCGCGAGCTCTTCGAGTCGCAGGCCGCCGACATCATCCAGCCGGATCTCGGCCACATCGGCGGCATCCTGGAGACCCGCAAGCTGGCCGCGACTGCCGAGACGCACTACACGCTGATCGCCCCGCACAACGTCGGCGGCTCGGTGCTCACCGCGGCCTCGCTCCAACTCGCCGCCTGCACGCCCAACTTCAAGATCCTGGAGCACTTCAACGACTTCGCGGACGCGGAGATCAAGAAGGTGGTCAAGGGCGCGCCCCAGGTGGTCGACGGCTACTTCGAGGTGTCGCACGAGCCGGGCCTCGGCGTCGAGCTCGACACGGACGCGGCAGCCGAGTTCCCCCAGCAGCAGGCGCGGTTCGACCTGTGGGCCGAGGGCTGGGAGAAGCGGGCCCCCAAGGCGGCCGGGAAGTGAGCACCGACTCCCGCGCCATCGTCATCGACCGGCCGGGCTCGCACCGGCTCACGGTCGGGGCGCGGCCAGAGCCCGGACCCGGTGAGGTCCTGGTCCGGGTGGCCGCCGCCGGGATCTGCATGAGCGACCGCGAGGTGTACGACGGTCACCGGGACGCCGCCTATGTGCGCTACCCCGTGATCCCCGGGCACGAGTGGTCCGGCACGGTCGAGGCCACCGGCGCGGGCATCGATCCGGCGCTCACCGGGCAGAAGGTCGTCGCCGAGGGGTTTCGCGCCTGCGGGACCTGCGAGCGGTGCCGGTGCGGGGAGACGAGCCTGTGCGACGGCGGGTACGCGGAGACCGGGTTCACCGAGCCCGGCGCCTTCGCCGACCACGTGGCCGTCCCCGCCCGGCTTCTGCACCTCCTGCACCCGGACGCGGACCTTGCCGCCGCCGCCCTGCTCGAACCCGCCGCGGTGATCGCGGGCGCGGTGCGGACGGGACGTCCGCGGCCCGGCGAGCGGATCGCGGTGGTCGGCGCGGGCACCCTCGGGATGCTCGCGGTGCAGCTGCTCGCCGCCTCCTCGCCCGGCGAGCTTGCCGTGATCGACCCGCGGGCCGAGCGCGGCAATCAGGCGCTTGGCTTCGGGGCGAGCGAGAGCCTGACGCCCGCCGAATCGGAGGCGTACCACGGCCGTTTCGACCTGGTCGTGGAGACCGCGGGCGCGCCGAGCACGGCCGCATCCTCCTGTCTGCTCGCGCGCAGGGGCGGCCGGGTGGTCCTTACCGGCATGTTCACGCCCGGCGCGGTCGGCATCGATCCGGTGCATCTCTCGCTGAGCCAGCTGGAGGTGCGCAGCGTCTTCGGCGCGCCGTCCTCCGCCTGGTCGGACGCGGTCCGCGCGTTCGGGCTCGGCCTGCTCGACCCGGCCCCGCTCATCACGCACGAGTTCCCGCTGGAGCAATTCGGCGAGGCCGTGGCGCTGGTCGGCGGCGGTGACCCGAAGACCGGGAAGGTGCTCTTGCGCCCCTGAGATGCCCCTGAGATCCCCCTGAGACGTACGGCGGTACGTGGTGACCAGCGCCCCGCAGAACCCCCGTACCGCCGTACACCCACCGAACCGACCAACGTACGAAATATCGAACACAGCGTCATTCACAGCGTATGGGAGTCCCGTGACCAGCCCGTCAGCACCCCGCCGCCCCGGCGTCGACGCCCTCGCCCGCATCGGGCACCCCGTACCCGCCGTCGACCCGGCCGACGCGTCCCCGCACGCGTTCCCCGACGGTGGCACCTGGCGCACCGAGATCCCCTCCGTGGAGGGGCCCGAGGCGCTCGCCGTCGTGCTCAAGGAGAGCTCGCGGCTCGATGTGCCGATCCACCGGATCAGCCAGGGCAGCGGCATCTGGATGCTCTCCGACGACGAGATCACCGAGATGGTGGAGTCCTGCGCCGAACGGGACATCGAGCTCTGCCTGTTCACCGGGCCGCGCGGCACCTGGGACATCGGCGCCGCGACCCGTACCGACTCCGGCGGCGGCGGGCTTCGCTCGCGCGGCCATGACGCGCTCGCCGGGAGCGTCGAAGACGCCGTGCGCGCCACGGAGTTGGGGGTGCGCTGCCTGCTCGTCGCCGACGAGGGCGTGCTGTGGACGCTGCACCGGCTGCGCGCTGCCGGTGTGCTTCCCGCCGACACGACGTTCAAGGTGTCGGCCCTGATCGGTCCGGTCAACCCGGCCTCGTACGCGGTCTACGAGCGGCTCGGCGCCGACTCCCTGAACATTCCTTCCGACCTCACCCTGGACCACCTCACGGAGATCCGCCGGGCAAGCCGCGCCCCGATGGACCTGTACGTCGAGGCGCCCGACGACCTCGGCGGCTACGTCCGGATGTACGAGGCGGCCGAGCTGATCCGGCGCGGCGCCCCGATCTACCTCAAGTTCGGCCTGAGCAAGTCCCCCGGCATCTATCCCTACGGTGCCCACCTGCGCGACCACACCCTGGCCACCGCCCGGGAACGGGTCCGCCGCGGCCGTCTCGCCCTCGACCTGCTCGCCCGGCACGGAGCGGACGGCGGGATGTCGCCGCTCGGCTCACGTCTGCCCGGCGAGCTCCAGCGCTTCCCCGTCCCGGAAGGGGACTGACCCATGAGCACCCGCACATCGAGAAAAGTACGGCTCACCGCCGCCGTGGCCACCGCCGTCCTGCTCGGCTCCCTGACCGCCTGCGGTCAGGAGGCCATCGGCGGCAGCCGCTACAAGCCGGACGAGGGCAAGGGCAGCACCATCGGTCTCGCGATGCCCACCAAGGCCTCCGAGCGGTGGATAGCCGACGGCAACAACATGGCCGAGCAGTTCAAGAAGGCCGGGTACAAGACCGATCTGCAGTACGGCGACAACAAGGTCGAGAACCAGATCGCCCAGCTGGAGAACATGATCACCAAGGGGCGCAGCCTCCTCGTGGTGGCCGCCATCGACGGCTCCGCCCTCAGCGAGGTCCTCCAGCGCGCGCACGACGCGGGCATCCCCGTGATCTCGTACGACCGCCTCATCCTCGGCACGGACAACGTCGATTACTACGCGTCGTTCGACAACGAGCGCGTCGGCCGCCTGCAAGCCCAGTACATCGTCGACAAGCTGAAGCTGGGCAAGCCGGAGAAGGGCGGCGACGCGCACAACATAGAGCTGTTCGCGGGTTCGCCGAACGACAACAACACGAAGTACTTCTGGAACGGCGCCATGAAGGTGCTCGAGCCGTACTTCAAGAGCGGCCAGCTGACGGTCCGCAGCAAGCAGACGAAGATGAACCAGGCCACCACTCTGGACTGGGACGGCGGCACCGCGCAGAAGCGCATGGACGACCTGATCAGCAAGAACTACGGCTCCGCGAAGGTCGACGCGGTCCTCTCGCCGTACGACGGGATCTCGATGGGCATCATCTCCGCGCTCAAGAGCGCGGGGTACGGCTCCAAGAGCGAGCCACTGCCGGTGATCACCGGACAGGACGCGGAGCTCGCGTCGGTGAAGTCCATCATCCGTGGTGATCAGACGCAGACGGTGTTCAAGGACACCCGCAAGCTGGCCGCGCGGACGGTGTCCATGGGCGACGCGGTCCTGAACGACAAGAAGCCGAAGGTCAACAACACCAAGGACTACAACAACGGCAAGAAGACCGTGCCGTCCTTCCTCCTCGATCCGGTCAGCGTCGACAAGTCCAACACCCAACTCCTGATCGACGAGGGTTACTTCAAGGCTGGGCAGCTCAAGTGAGCGCCCCCGTACTGGAGATGCGCGGCATCACCAAGACGTTCCCCGGCGTCAAGGCGCTCTCCGACGTGAATCTGACCGTGGGCGCCGGGGAGATCCACGCGATCTGCGGCGAGAACGGCGCGGGCAAGTCGACGCTGATGAAGGTCCTCAGCGGCGTCCACGAGCACGGCAGCTACGACGGCGAGATCCACTTCGAGGGTCAACGGATGGCCTTCAAGGACATCCGCGCCAGCGAGAAGCACGGCATCGTGATCATCCACCAGGAGCTGGCGCTCGTCCCGTATCTGTCCATCGCCGAGAACATCTTCCTGGGCAACGAACAGAGCAGCCGGGGCCTCATCGACTGGAACGACACGCTGCGCAGGGCGAGCACCCTGCTCAAGCGGGTCGGTCTGAGCGAGAAGCCCCAGACTCCCGTGGCCGACATCGGCGTGGGCAAGCAGCAGCTCGTGGAGATCGCCAAGGCCCTGTCGAAGGAGGTGAAGCTGCTCATCCTGGACGAGCCGACGGCCGCGCTCAACGACGGGGACAGCGCCAAGCTGCTCGACCTCATCCTGGAGCTGCGCGCTCAGGGCATCGCCTGCATCATCATCTCGCACAAGCTGAACGAGATCCGGGCCATCGCCGACTCGGTGACGATTCTGCGCGACGGGCAGACCATCGAGACCCTGACGGTCCGTGAGACCCCGGACTCCGAGCAGCAGTTGTCCGAGGACCGCATCATTCGCGGCATGGTCGGCCGCGACCTCGACCACCGCTTCCCCGACCGCACGCCCTACGAAGGGGAGGACGCGGGAACCCTCGCCCTGTCCGTGCAGGGCTGGACGGTGCGGCATCCGGTCGACCACCAGCGCAAGGTCGTCGACGACGTGTCGCTGACCGTGCGGCGCGGCGAGATCGTCGGCATCGCGGGCCTGATGGGCGCGGGCCGAACAGAGCTCGCGATGTCCGTCTTCGGGCGTTCGTACGGCTCGTACGTCGCCGGCACGGTGGCCGTCGGCGGGCGCGAGGTCGTGACGAAGACCGTGCCCGCGGCGGTCGACGCGGGGATCGCCTACGTCACCGAGGACCGCAAGCAGTACGGCCTGAACCTCATCGACAACATCAACCGCAACATCTCCCTGGCCTCGCTGCCGGGCATGCGGCGCAAGGACGGCTTCGTCGACGAGCACCACGAACGCTCCGTCTCCGAGCGCTACCGCAAGTCGATGAACATCAAGGCCCCCACCGTCTTCGAGCAGGTGGGGCGGCTCTCCGGCGGCAATCAGCAGAAGGTCGTCCTGAGCAAGTGGATCCACGCCGACCCCGACGTGCTGATCCTCGACGAGCCGACGCGCGGCATCGACGTCGGCGCCAAGTTCGAGATCTACACCGTCATCGACAAGCTGGCGGCCTCGGGCAAGGCGGTGCTCTTCATCTCCTCCGAACTGCCCGAGCTGCTCGGGATGTGCGACCGGATCTACACGATGGCCGAGGGCAGGCTGACCGGTGAGGTCGACCGCGCGGACGCCACCCAGGAACTCCTGATGCGCCACATGACCAAGAACAGAAGCTGAGGCATCCGCCATGACCACCACGACCACGCCGCCACGTGACACCTCGTCCACGCCGCCCGCCAAGGAGTCCGCCGGTGCTCTGCTGCTGCAGAGCGTGCGCTCCAACATGCGCCAGTACGGCATGCTCGTCGCCCTGGCCTTCATCGTCGTCCTGTTCCAGATCTGGACCGACGGCACGCTGCTCCTGCCGAACAACGTGTCCAACCTGATCCAGCAGAACGGCTACATCCTCATCCTGGCCATCGGCATGATGATCGTCATCATCGCCGGTCACATCGACCTGTCCGTCGGCTCGCTTGTCGCCTTCGTCGGCGCCATGTCGGCGGTGATGATGGTCAAACACGACATGCCCTGGGTGCTCGCGCTCGTCCTTTCGCTCCTGATCGGCGCGGTCGCGGGCGCGTGGCAGGGCTTCTTCATCGCATACGTCGGCATCCCGTCGTTCATCGTGACGCTTGCCGGCATGCTGCTCTTCCGCGGTCTCACCCAGATCGTCCTTGAGGGCCAGTCGCTCTCGCCGTTCCCCGAGGGCTTCCAGAACATCGCCAAGGGGTTCATCCCCGAGATGGGCCCGTACACGCAGTACCACAACCCGACCCTTGTGCTCGGATTCGTGACGGTCGCGTTCCTGCTCTTCCGCGAATGGCGCAGCCGCAAGCAGCAGCTCGCCTACGACCTCGACGTGACGCCGACGAGCCTGTGGGTGGCCAAGCTGGTGGCGATCACTGCCGCGGTCATCGCCTTCACGCTGACCCTCGCGAGCTTCCACGGCGTGCCCGTGGTGCTGCTCATCATGTGCGGTCTGCTCATCGCCCTCGGCTATGTGATGCGCAACGCGGTCGTCGGACGTCATGTGTACGCGCTCGGCGGCAACAAGGCGGCGGCGAAGCTGTCCGGCGTCAAGGACAAGCGCGTCACCTTCCTGATCTTCGTCAACATGGGCGTACTGGCCGCGCTCGCGGGCTGTGTGTACGCGGCGCGCCTCAACGCGGGTACTCCGCAGGCGGGCCTGAACTTCGAACTCGAGGCGATCGCGGCCGCGTTCATCGGCGGCGCGTCGATGAGCGGTGGCGTCGGCACGGTGATGGGCGCCGTGATCGGCGGCCTGGTGCTCGGTGTCCTCAACAACGGCATGTCCCTGGTCAACATCGGCACCGACTACCAGCAGGTCATCAAGGGCCTGGTACTGCTCGCCGCCGTCGGGTTCGACGTCTGGAACAAGCGCAAGGTCGGCCGTTAGGCGGCCGCAGGAAGCGAGTGCTGAATCCGCGGGCCGGTGGGGGCTGTTCGCGCCCGCGCGGCGGAGCCGCACATGTCCCAGCCCCGCGCCCCTGACGGGGCCCGGCCGTCCCTCTCCACAACTCTCCTCTTTGGAGTCTCACATGGAAACGAGCAGACGCACCGTCCTGGCCACGACCGCCGCAGCAGGGCTCACCGCCGCCGTCGCGGGCACCTCGTACGCCTCGGCGGGCCGCACGCCCACCAAGGAACTCTTCGGCAAGCTGGCCGACGGCACCAAGGTGTACCGCTGGTCCCTCGCCAACGGCGGCACCCGTATGAAGGTGCTGTCGTACGGCGGCATCGTGCAGTCCCTGGAACTCCCGGACCGGCGCGGGCGGTACACCAACGTCTCCCTCGGCTACGACACCATCGAGGCGTACACCGCCGGGACCACGTTCTTCGGCGCGCTCATCGGCCGCTACGGCAACCGCATCGCCAAGGGCCGCTTCACCCTCGACGGCAAGACCCACCAGCTCTCCGTGAACGACGGCGAGAACAGCCTGCACGGCGGGGCCAAGGGCTTCGACACGCGCGTGTGGGACGTCGAGCCGTTCACCGACTCCACGGGCGTCGGCCTCGTCCTGCGGTACGTGAGCGTCGACGGCGAGATGGGCTATCCCGGCACGCTGCGCGTGAAGGTGACGTACACGCTCACCGCGCGCGGCGACTGGCGCATCGACTACGCGGCGACCACGGACAAGGCCACCGTGGTGAACCTGACGAACCACACGTACTACAACCTCGCGGGCGAGGGCAGCGGCGGCATCTATGACCACGAACTGGCCCTGGCCGCCGCCCGGTTCACGCCCACGGACGCCGGTCTGATCCCGACGGGTGAACTGGCGAAGGTGGCGGGCACGCCCTTCGACTTCCGGCGCGCCAAGACGGTCGGCGAGGACATCCGTGTCTCGCACGAGCAGCTGGTGACCGCCAAGGGCTTCGACCACAACTGGGTCCTGGACAAGGGCATCACACAACGTCCCGAGCACTTCGCGACGCTGCGGGACCCGGAGTCGGGGCGCGCGATGAAGATCGCCACCACCGAGCCGGGCGTGCAGTTCTACTCCGGCAACTTCCTGGACGGCACCCTCAGCGGGCCTTCGGGGCGCACCTACCGGCAGGGCGACGGCCTCTGCCTGGAGACGCAGCACTTCCCGGACTCCCCCAACCAGCCGACGTTCCCCTCGACAGTGCTGCGGCCCGGCGAGACCTACCGGTCCAGCACGGTGCACGGCTTCTCGGCGCGCTGAGCCGGACTCCGCCCGAGAGAGGAGACATCTTGCGCCCCAGATTCCTGATCCCCCTGCTGGCCCTTCTGGTCGGTTTGCTCGCCGCCCCCGCCCACGCGGATCCGGCCCCCGCGAAGGCGAAGCAGAAGTACGCGGGCTACCTCTTCAGCTACTTCACCGGCGAGGGCACCGCGGACGGCGAGCAGATCCGCATGGCGCTCAGCCACGGCAACGACCCCACGCGCTACCAGGAGTTGAACGGCGGCAAGCCCGTGCTCACCTCGCAGCTCGGCACCAAGGGGCTGCGTGATCCGTTCATCATCCGCTCGCCGAAGGGCGACAAGTTCTACCAGATCGCCACCGACCTGCGGATGTACGGCGGCAGCGGAGGCAGCTGGGACCAGGTCCAGCGCACCGGCAGCAAGTCGATCATGGTGTGGGAGTCCACCGACCTGATCCACTGGACCGACCAGCGCCTGGTGAAGGTCGCTCCGGACACGGCGGGCAACACCTGGGCCCCGGAGGCGTATTACGACGAGAAGCTGAAGGCGTACGTCGTCTTCTGGGCCTCCAAGGTCTACGCCGCCGACGACCCGGACCACACAGGGTCGACGTACAACAAGATGCTGTACGCGACGACGAAGGACTTCCGCACCTTCGGCAAGCCGAAGGTCTGGAACGACCCCGGCTACTCGGTGATCGACTCCACGGTGGTCAAGGACGGCCGCGACTACTACCGCTTCACGAAGGACGAGCGGGACCCGGCGTCGGGCACTCCCTGCTCGAAGTTCATCACGGCGGAGAAGTCGAGGAGCCTCACGGACACGTCGTACGACTTCGTGGCCGACTGCATCGGAAAGGGTGTGGTCGACCGGGGCGAGGGGCCCGCGGTGTTCAAGTCCAACACCGACGGCAAGTGGTACATGCTCATCGACGAGTTCGGCGGGCGCGGCTACGTCCTCTTCGAGACGACGGACCTCGCGTCGGGCCAGTGGACCGAGACGAAGAACGCCGCTCTGCCGGCGGGCGCCCGGCACGGCACGGTCCTGCCGGTGACCCAGGCCGAGTACGACCGGCTGCTGGGCAGCTGAAACAGCACTGCGGCACGGCCGGTGGGACGGCCGTGCCGCAGTGCTGTTCTGTCCGCTACTTGTAGCTGATGTCCGAGGCAGTGAACTTGCAGTACTTGCCGTCGGGGCCCGTGCCCGTCTTCGGCGGCTCGGCACCGGTGTTGTTGCCGGTGAAGCGGTCGCAGGTGGCGATCTTCTTGCCGCTGTCGCCGTGGATGCGGATGTTGCGCAGCGCGGCCGTGTCACCGTAGTTGGTGTTGATGCCGACGATCGACTTGCCGGGGGCGGTGATGTCGACGTCGTTCACGATGATGTTGCGCTGGTACTGCTTGGAGCAGTTGCCGCAGGCGCGCACCAGCTTGCCGAAGTCGGAGACCTGGAACTTCGTCACGACCAGCTTGCCCGCGCCGTTGAACTGGAAGACCTTGTCGTCGGCCTTCTTCGCGCCACCGCCGTAGACGGTGTACGTCGAGCCCGCCGATGTCCCCTTGAAGGTGGCCGCGTCCTCGCCGACGTCCTCCCACCACACGTTCTGCAGTGTGCAGCTGCCCTGGCAGTGGACGCCGTCCGCGGCCGGTGAGCCGAGGATGACGTTCTTGAGGACCGCGCCGTCCTTCAGCTTGAAGATCGGGTCCTGGCCCTCGTCCTGGCCGTCGCCGCCCAGGTCGCCGGTGCCGTAGTGGCGCTTGAGGCCGCCGTCGTAGGTGCCGGAGACCTCGATGGTCTTGGACGTCGGCTTCTCGCCCTTGGCCTCGGGCCAGGCGGTCGCCGCGCCCGCGGTCGACATCATGGTGCTGGTGACGAGGGCGGCGCCGGTCATGCCGAGCGCGGCGATGCCGCCGACGACGGCACGGCGCTTGGTGAGACCTCGGCGATGACGGACGCGCTTGGTCGCTCGTGGGGTCATGTTCCCGAATCATTCCTTCGGTGGTGGACGGCTTGCATGTCCTTGTCGCCGCCGTCCGGCGAAGGGTTGCCGCTCGGATCCGACCAATCCGCCACCGTCCGCACCTCGAAGGGGCGTGTGGTCCCCTCCGCGGTGACCCGGACCCCGTCGTCGTCCCGCACCGCGCGGAAGACGGCAGCGGGCCTGCCCTCAAGGTCGGGCACGGTGATCTCAGTGCCGTCCTCCGTGTCCGGGGTGACCAGGAGGGTGAGGTCCTGGAGCCAGTCGCCGTCGGCGCGCTGGTCGTCGGCGCCCAGCGGGAGCAGCGCGCCGGGGCGCACGTACAGGGGCAGGCTGTCGAAGCCGTGGGTCTCGCGCCGCCATGCGGGGCCCCTGACGGTCTCGCCGGTCAGCAGGTGGGTCCAGGTGCCTTCGGGCACGTAGAACTCGACGTCCCCTTCGGCGGTGAAGACGGGGGCGACCAGGAGGTCGGGGCCGAGCATGTACTGCCGGTCCAGGGTGCGGCAGGCGGGGTCGTCCGGGAACTCCAGGAACATGGGACGCATGACGGGGACGCCCGTGCGGTGGGCCTCGACGGCGGCTGCGTACAGATGGGGCATCAGGCGGTGCTTGAGCAGCGTGAACTTCCGTGCCACGTCGACCGCTTCGTCGCCGAACGCCCACGGCACTCGGTAGGAGACGTTGCCGTGCAGGCGGCTGTGCGAGGAGAGCAGGCCGAAGGCGAGCCAGCGTTTGAAGACCGCCGGGTCCGGGGTGCCCTCGAAGCCGCCGATGTCGTGGCTCCAGAAGCCGAAGCCGGAGAGCGAGAGGGAGAGGCCGCCGCGCAGCGACTCGGCCATCGCGCCGAGCGAGGCGAAGCAGTCGCCGCCCCAGTGCACGGGGAACTGCTGGCCGCCCGCCGTCGCCGACCGGGCGAAGAGGACCGCCTGGCCGGGGCCGCGTTCCTTCTCCAGGAGTTCGAAGACCGTGCTGTTGTAGAGCTGCGCGTAGTAGTTGTGCATGCGCTCGGGGTCCGATCCGTCGTGCCATACGACGTCGGTGGGGACGCGTTCGCCGAAGTCGGCCTTGAAGCAGTCGACGCCCTGGTCGAGGAGTGTGCGCAGCTGACCCGTGTACCACTCGCGTGCGGCCGGGTTCGTGAAGTCCACGAGTGCCATGCCGGGCTGCCAGAGGTCCCACTGCCAGATGTCGCCGTTCGGGCGGCGCACGAGGTATCCCTCGGCGGCGGCCTCCGCGAAGAGTCCGGACTTCTGCGCGATGTAGGGGTTGATCCACATGCTGACCTTGAGCCCGCGCTCGCGGAGTCTGCGCAGCATGCCCTCCGGGTCGGGGAAGACGTCGGGGTCCCAGCGGAAGTCGGTCCACTGGTACTCGCGCATCCAGAAGCAGTCGAAGTGGAAGACGCCGAGCGGGATGTCGCGCTCGGCCATGCCGTCGACGAAGGCGGTGACGGTCTCCTCGTCGTAGGGCGTGCAGAAGGAGGTCGTCAGCCACAGGCCGAACGACCAGGCGGGCGGAAGCGCGGGGCGGCCGGTCAGGCCTGTGTAGCGCCGCAGGACCTCCTTGGGGGTGGGCCCGGCGATGACGTAGTACTCGATCGACTGGTCCTCGACGCTGAACTGGACCTGGCCGACGGACTCGGAGCCGATCTCGTAGGCGACCTTGCCGGGGTGGTTGACGAAGACGCCGTAGCCGCGCGAGGAGAGGTGGAAGGGGATGTTCTTGTAGGCCTGCTCGCTGCTGGTGCCGCCGTCGGCCTGCCAGATGTCGACGTTCTGGCCGTTCTTGACGTACGGGGTGAAGCGCTCGCCGAGGCCGTAGATGTACTCCCCTACTCCCAGGGCGAGTTGGCCGATCATGTGGTGGCTGCCGTCGGGCGCGGTGGCGAAGCCGGTTCCTCTGCCCTCGACGGCCGTAAGCCGCTTTCCGTCGGCGTCGAGGAATTCGAGGCCCCAGGGCTTGTCGGTGTCCAGGCGAACGGTGAGCGGGCCGCTGACGAGTTCGGTGACGGTGCCTTCACGCTTGATGAGCCCCGCGCCCTCGGTGGCGTTCAGGCTGAACTCCGGTCCGTGCGCGGCCTTTCCGGCGTGATGTGTCGCCCGGACGCCGATCACGCCCTCGGCGGGCGAGAAGCATTCGACGGTGATGAGCGGCGTGTTGAGGGTGTCGCCGCGTTCACGGACCCGGTGGACGGCGGCGTACGCCGTGAACCGGCCCTCGCCCTCCCGTACGTCGCGCACGTCGGTCGCGTACGAGGCACGCACCCCGTCGCGCATCAGCCAGAAGCCGTCAGTGAACTTCATGCGGTCTCGCTCCGGAGTTCGGGGGCGGCGGCTGGGGCAGTAGCGGTGAAAGCGAGCCGTGCGAGCCGCAGGGGGCCGCGCAGCCGCACGCGCAGATCGCGTACTCCGGAGACGGTGAAGCCGGAGCTGTGCAGGGCGTAGTCGTACGCGCCGCCGGTAGCCGGGACGGTGACGGTGGTGGCGGTGCTGCCCGAGATGAGGTCGACGGCTCCCCCTCCCGCCACCTCGACCGAGACACCGCCGACGCCGTCACCGAAGTCGCAGCCCCTGAAGACCAGTTCACCTGTACCACCGGCCTGCGCGCACACGGCGTCGCCGGTCGTCCTGGTGCGGTCGACGATCTCGGTGCCGCTCTGCTCGTCGTAGCCGGTCGCCGCCAGGCCGGCCTCCCGAACCGGCCTGGGGGCGATCGGGGTGCCCTCGATGTCGATGCCCGCCGCGAGCCGGATGTCGCTGCTGGATGCCCCGGCAAGCATCTCGTACGCGCCCGGCGCCACGGCCCAGCGGTCGTGCCGTACGTCCCAGAACCCCAGCTCGGTCAGGGGCAGTTGGAACTCAAGGCGGCAGGAAGCCCCGGCAGCGAGGTGAACGCGGCGGTGCGCGGCGAGCTGCCGGTGCGGCAGGGCGAGGCCCGCGGCGGCTTCCCTCGGCCCACGGGTGTAGAGCTGCGCCACTTCGTCCGCGCCGACGGACCCGGTGTTGGTGACGGTGAACCCGACCCGGAGCAGCTCCCCTTCCCACGCGGCCACCAAGTCCTCGTACCCGAAGGAGGAGTAGCCCAGGCCGTGCCCGAAGGGGTAGAGAGGGGTGCCGTCGAAGTAGAGGTAGGTCTGCCGGGAGCCGATGATGTCGTAGTCGAGCAGGTCAGGAAGGTCGGTGTCGGCGGCGTACCAGGTCTGCGGCAGACGTCCTGCCGGGGAGACGTCGCCCGCGATGACGCGGGCGAGCGCGGTGCCCGCTGCCTGTCCGCCGTGCGCGGTCCACAGCAGTGCGGGCAGGTGGGTGTGGGCCTCGGCGACCGCGTACGGATAGGCGGAGACCAGGGCGAGCGCGGTGCGGGGGTTGGCGGCGCGGGCCGCGCGCCACAGCCGTTCCTGGTGGGGCGGCAGGTCGAGCGTCGTGCGGTCCTCGGTCTCGCGGCCGTTGATGTGGGGGTCGTTCCCGGCGACGACGATCACCGCATCGGCCTCCGCGGCGGCCCGGGCCACGGCGTCCTCGCCGCGTTCCAGGTATTCGACGGTGAAGACCTGCGGCTCGTCGGCAACCTTCACGCCGTCGGCGGCGACAGAGACGTACCCACCCGTCCCCCTGTGCTCGATGAGGTACCCGTCCCCGTGGCCGACCAGCGCGAACGTCTCCTGTACGACCCAGCCTCCCGGCCCATCCGCGGACGCGCGCACGAAGCCGTCGTCGGCGACCGAGAGGTAGCGCCCGTCGGGGGCGCGCAGCGTCCATGTGCCGCCTCCCCAGTCGACGAGGGCGAACTCGGTCGGCTCGGGGCCGCAGGTCAGCGGGGCCAGGTCGGTGCGGCCGGTGAGCAGCGCCGGGTCCAGGGCGATCTCGGCCCCTTTGACTTGACCGTCCACCTCGGAGTCCGGCACCCGGAGCCATCCCGCCTCGCACTTCAGGCGCACTCGGTCCGCGCCATCGGCGAACGTGACGCGATCGGCGCCGAACCGTTCGCGCAGTCCGTCGAGGGGGGTGCTGCGGCGGATCAGGGTGCCGCTGTACCAGTCGGTCATGCACTCGTCGGCGAGCAGCCCGACGACCGCGATCCGGGTGT
Organism: Streptomyces rectiviolaceus; assembly: GCF_039533825.1. Taxonomy (NCBI): domain Bacteria; kingdom Bacillati; phylum Actinomycetota; class Actinomycetes; order Kitasatosporales; family Streptomycetaceae; genus Streptomyces; species Streptomyces rectiviolaceus. The sequence goes on along the minus strand of NZ_BAAAUG010000024.1, from coordinate 91,619 downwards.
CTTCGGGCAGCGGGAGCAGGCCGTCGTTCTTGAGCAGGACGACTGCCTGCTCGGCGGCCTCCTGGGCGAGTGCGCGGTGTTCGGGGGTGTCGAAGGCGTGCGAGGCCGGGTCCGCGTACGGCCCCTGGCCGGGATCGAACTCGCCGAGCCGGAAGCGGACGGAGAGGTGACGGCGTACCGCCGTGTCGATGTCCGCGTCGCTCAACAGGCCTTGATCGAGGGCGCGTTGGATCCGCCCGGTGATGACCGACGCGTCGGTTCCGTGATCGGTGAAGCTGTCCACGCCCGCCACAAGGGCTGCCGCTGTGGCCTCTTCGTGGGTGTCGAAGTACTTCTCGGAGTCGACGAGGTTGCTGGGCGCTCCCGCGTCGGAGCAGACGAGCAGCTCCTGGTCCGTCCAGGTGCGCAGGTGCTCACGCAGGTACGGCGAGACGTGGTTGGGCCGGCCGTTGACCAGGTTGTACGCGGGCATCACCCCGGCCACGTTCCCCGCGTCGACGGCCGCGCGGAAGGCCCGCAGGTCGTACTCGTGCAGGACCCGCGGCCGCACGGATGCGGACGAGGTGTCCCGGTCCGTCTCGTTGTTGTGGGCCAGCCAGTGCTTGAGCACGGGGGCGGTGCGCCAGTGGTCCGGGTGTTCGCCGCGCAGACCACGGGTGTACGCGACGGCGATGGCGGAGGTGAGCCGGGGGTCCTCCGAGTAGCCTTCCTCGTTTCTGCCCCACAGCGGGTGGCGGAGCAGGTTGACCGTCGGGGCCCAGAGGTTGAGTCCGACGCGGTCGTCCCGCGCCCGCATGGCGCGCGCCTCGGTGGCGACGGCCTCGCCGATGCTGCGGACGAGGTCGTCGTTCCAGGTGGCGCCGAGGCCGACAGCCTGCGGGAAGACGGTGGCGGGACCCATCCAGGCCACGCCGTGCAGGGCCTCCTGTCCGGTGCGGAACGCGGCGATGCCGAGCCGTTCGACGGCGGGCGCGAACTGGTGCAGGAGCGCGATGCGTTCCCTGATCGTCAGCCGGGACAGCAGGTCGTCCACGCGCTGGTCCAGGGGCAGTTCGGGGTCACGGAAAGGCGGCGGGCTTGCGGTCACGTGCGGATCCCCTTGGCGAGCGGTGGGCACGGTGGAAGTGACGCGTGGTCGTCCTTCTTGTCGTTCTACTTGTCGTTCTTCGAAGCGCTTCGATGCTCTGTGCAGCTCAAGCCGATGTCAAGGCGGCAGTCATGCAACACCTCTTGTTACGGCCCAAGCCTTCACTTAACCTCGCAGCAATATCGAAGCGCTTCGAAAGCCGACCGGCGGTGACCGCCGTGTGTCCGGCCACGCGCCACGAAGGGTTGACGCAATGACGCCGAACTCCCTCTCCGCAAGCTCCCGTTCGAGCCGGAGAACCTTTCTCGCCAACTCCGGTCTCGCCGCGCTCGTCGTGGCGGGCGGAGCCCCACTGCTGTCGGCCTGCGGGGGCAGCGGGTCGAAGAACGAGGGCACCACGACGGGGAAGAAGCTCAAGGACCTGCTCCCCGCGTACGCCGCTTCGTCCCTCGCGAGCCCGGACATCCCCGCCAAGAACGGCTCGGCCGCGGGCTTCACCAAAGCCCTGCCGGCATCCGCTCTCAAGGTGTCGGTGCCTCAGAAGCTCGGCAGGGGCGGCGAGTTCACCGTGATGGCCCCGATCTGGGGGAACGTCCCCAAGCAGGGCAATCCGTACTGGACGGCGATGGACAAGGCAGCGGGCGTCCGCGTCAAGTGGCAGAACCAGCAAGGCGATACGTACGGCCAGAAGCTGGGCGCGGTCCTCGCCTCAAGCGGCGTCCCGGACGCGGTGGTCGTGCCCGGCTGGGAGCTGACCGGCAAGATACCGAGCGCCATCGCCAACAAGTTCGCCGACCTCGGCCCCTACTTGAGCGGCGACAAGGTCAAGGAGTACCCGAACCTCGCCGCGATCCCCACCGGTGCCTGGCAGCGTTCCATCTTCGGCGGCAAGCTGCGCGGCCTGCCGATGCCGTCCGCCACCACGCCGAACATCGCGCCCTTCTACCGCACGGACCTCTTCGAGAAGGAGGGGCTCGAAGCACCCACGAGCGCCCAGGAGTTCTACGACCTCTGCAAGCAGCTCAACGCGCCGAAGAGCAAGGTGTGGGCGTGCGGCGACATGAGCTGGGCCGCCTGGAACATCTTCGGCGTGCTGCCCGAGAAGCCGTACTACTGGAAGCTCGTCGACGGCAAGCTCGTCAACCGCTACGAGACCGATGAGTACCTGGAAGCCCTCGAGTGGTCGCGCAAGCTCTACTCGGCGGGCTTCGTCCACCCCGACGCGAAGGCCGAGACCGGCAGCATCGGCGATCTGTGCGCGGCGGGCAAGGTCTGGATGTACTGCCAGGACCTGTCCGACTGGTACGGCAAGGCGGCCGTGCAGCGCGTGGACAACAAGAAGTTCCGCATGGAGGCGTTCGACTACTTCGCCGCCGACGGCGGTGCCCCCACGCTGTACGCGCGTCCGCCGGCCGACATCTGGACGTTCATCAGCGAGAAGGCCGACGAGAAGACCGTCCACGACATCCTCGCCCTCGCCAACTACACGGCCGCTCCCTACGGTTCGAAGGAGCAGCGCCTTCGCATGTACGGCGTCGAGGGCGTCCACCACACGTTCGAGGACGGCGTCCTCACCAAGAACGGCAAGGGCAACAACGAGGTCTTCTCGACGTACGAGTACCTCGCGTCGCCCGCGCCCTTCGTCGCCTACCCCGATCTGCCGGATGTCACCGAGGGCATGGTCGAGTGGCAGCAGCGTCAGGGCGCGCACACGAAGAAGCCGCTCTTCCACGGCATGATGATCATCGAGCCGACCCGGTACACCGAGCTGAACGCCGAGTTCGAGGACCTGGAGAAGGACATTGTGCGCGGCCGCAAGAAGGTCGCCGACATGCAGCAGGCGGCAGCGGACTGGAAGTCGGGCGGCGGCGACAAGCTGCGCGACTGGTACAAGAAGCTGCTCGATGAGACCGGGGCGACCGGCGACTCGGCATCCTGACATGGCCCAGAGCACGACTCACGCACGCGACACCGCCTCGCGGACGCCACCGCCCGCGACGCCCGTCGATGCCGCGCCGCTCACGAAGAAGGCCGCGACCCGCGTCCCGCTGCGGCACCGGCTGCGGCGCGACCGCGCGCTGCTCCTCATGGTGCTGCCCGCGCTGCTGCTCCTGCTCGTCTTCAACTACGTACCGCTGATCGGCAATGTCGTCGCCTTCCAGGACTACGACCCCTACATCGCCGACAACGCGTTCCAGGCGATGACGCAGAGCCCCTGGATCGGCGTCGAGCACTTCCGGCACATGGTCGAGGACCGGCTGTTCTGGCAGGCGGTCAGGAACACCCTGGCGATCTTCGCGATCCAGCTGACGCTGTTCTTTCCGCTGCCGATCGCGCTCGCGCTGTTCATCAACAGCTTCGTGCGGCCCCGGGTGCGGGCGGTCGCCCAGGCGATCCTCTATCTGCCGCACTTCTTCTCCTGGGTCCTGGTCATCACGGTCTTCCAGCAGATGTTCGGCGGGGCGGGGCTTGTCGCGCAGGTCCTGCGGGACCACGGGCACGAGGGCTTCGACCTGATGACCGACCCGGGTCTTTTCAAGTTCCTTGTCACCTTCGAGATGGTCTGGAAGGACGCGGGCTGGGGCGTCATCGTCTTCCTCGCCGCACTGGCAGCGGTCAGCCCGGACCTGTACGAGGCATCGGCGATGGACGGCGCGAACCGCTGGCGGCGCATGTGGCACATCCAGTTGCCCGCACTGCGCCCGGTGGTGGCCCTGCTGCTCGTGCTGCAGGTCGGCAACGCGCTCACGGTCGGCTTCGAGCAGATCCTGCTGCAGCGCACCGCCGTGGGTCCCACCGCATCCGAGGTCCTTGACACCTACGTGTGGAACACCGGCCTGGACAACGGAAACTTCGGCTACGGCGCCGCCATCGGCATCGTCAAGGGCGTCTTCGGCCTCCTGATGGTGCTCGGCGCCAACAAGGCCGCCCATCTCATGGGCGAGCAGGGGGTGTACAAGCGGTGAGTGCGCTGAACTTCGGCATCAAACCCGGCAGCCGCACCGGTCTGCGTCCGGTGTGGGAGGAGCCCCCGACCCGGGCCGGCCTCGCCACGAAGGGCGTGACGCTGACCCTGGTCTGCCTCGCGGTCCTCTTCCCGGTGTGGGTGGTGGTCGTCACCAGCCTCTCGTCGGTGAAGACGATCACCGAGACGGGCGGTCTGGTGGTGATCCCCCGTGGCGTCACGTTCATCCACTACCAGGAGCTGCTCGGCGGGGGTCAGGTGTCGCGGGCCACGCTGGTCAGCGTGGGCGTCACGGTCGTCGGCACGCTCTTCAGCATGGTGGTGTCCGTCCTGTGCGCGTACGGCCTCTCGCGCCCGGGATCGGTCCTGCACCGCCCGATCCTGCTGCTGATCGTCGCCACGATGTTCTTCGGCGCCGGTCTGATCCCCACGTATCTGGTGGTGCAGGGTCTCGGCCTCACGGACACCTATCTTTCGCTGATCCTGCCGAGCGCCCTGAACGTCTTCAACATCCTCGTCCTGCGGGCGTTCTTCATGGGCACGGCGCAGGAGCTGATCGAGAGCGCCCGCATCGACGGGGCCGGTGACCTGCGCATCCTGTTCAGGATCGTCATGCCGCTCTCCCGCGCGGTGATCGCGGTCATCACGCTCTTCTACGCGGTGGGCTACTGGAGCGCGTGGTTCAACGCGTCGATCTATCTCAGCGACCCGGACATGATGCCGCTGCAGAACGTCATGCAGCAGCTGGTGATCAAACAGCAGAAGCCGACGGGCCTTGCCCAGGCGATCAACACGGGGCATCTGTCGCCGCTCGCCATCCAGATGGCCGTGATGGTCCTGGCGCTCCTGCCGGTCGCGGTCCTCTCGCCGTTCGTGCAGCGGCATTTCAAGCAAGGCATGCTCACCGGCGCAGTGAAGGGCTGACCCCACCGATGCCTTCCCTCGACGACACCACCCGCGGCCGCATCCTGTTCGGCGGCGACTACAACCCCGAGCAGTGGCCCGAGGAGGTCTGGCTCGACGACATGCGCCTGATGCGCGAGGCGTCGGTCAACTCCGTCACCCTCGGCGTCTTCTCCTGGGCGCGGCTCGAACCCCGGCCGGGAGTACGGGAGTTCGGCTGGCTCGACCGGCTGATGGATCTGCTGCACGAGCACGGCATCGGCGTCGTCCTCGCGACGCCGACCTCCGCTCCCCCGCCGTGGCTGGGACGCCTGCACCCCGAGACGCTGCCGCGTGACGAGAACGGGCAGGTGGAGTGGTGGGGCTCGCGCCAGCACTTCGCGCACTCCAGTGCCGTCTACCGCAGGTACGCCGCCGCGATCACCGAGGACCTGGCGGCCCGGTACTCCCGCCACCCGGCGCTCACGATGTGGCACATCAACAACGAGTACTGCACCTACGACTGGGGCGACGAGGCGGCGGACGCGTTCCGCCGCTGGCTCCGGGCGAAGTACACCACCCTGGCAGCGCTCAACTCGGCCTGGGGAAGCGCCTTCTGGGGCCAGAGCTACGACAGCTGGGCGGAGATCCTGCCGCCTCGCCGCGCCCACTACCTGAAGAATCCCACCCACGTCCTCGACTTCAGGCGCTTCACGTCCGACGCCCTGCTCGAGTGTTTCCTCGCCGAGCGGGACATCGTCACCGCGCACACCCCGCACCTGCCGGTCACCACCAACTTCATGCCGCTGTGGCCGGGTCAGGACGCGTGGGAGTGGGCCGCGCACGAGGACGTCGTCTCCGTCGACATCTACCCCGACCCGAAGGACCCGGTCGGTGCCCAACAGGGCGCGCTGGTCCAGGACATGACGCGCTCTCAGGCGGGCGGCGGTCCCTGGATGCTGATGGAGCAGGCGGCGGGGCCGGTCAACTGGCGTGGTGTGAACCACCCCAAGCCGCGCGGACTGAACCGCCTCTGGTCCTGGCAGGCGGTGGCGCGCGGCGCGGACGCCGTCTGCTACTTCCAGTGGCGCCAGTCCCGGCAGGGAGCGGAGAAGTTCCACTCCGGGATGCTGAGCCACGCGGGCGAGGACGGCCGCACCTTCCAGGAGGTCAAGGAGCTGGGCGCCGAACTGGCCCTGGTCGGCCCCGAGGTGGCGGGCACGCGCGTCACGGCCGATGTGGCCGTCCTGCACGACTGGGACTCCTGGTGGGCCGGCGGGCAGGAAGGCCGCCCCTCCGCCCTGGTCGACCACGCGGAGGTGCTCGGCGCCTGGCACCGCGCGCTGTGGGAGGCGAACACGTCCGCCGACTTCGCCCACCCCGAGCACGACCTGACCCCGTACCGCATGGTCGTGGTCCCGCACCTCTATCTCCTCACCGACACCGCGATCCACAACCTCGTCTCCTACGTACGCGACGGAGGCACCCTCGTCTGCGGCTTCTTCACCGGCGTGGCCGACGCCGACGACCGGGTGCGGACCGGCGGCATGGACGCCCGTCTGCGCGCGCTGTTCGGTATCCGCACGGTGCACGAGTGGTGGCCGCTGGAGGCCGGGGAGAGCGTGGACTGCGGGGAGTTCACCGGCACGCTCTGGTCGGAGGAACTTCAGGCCGACGACAGTGCGAAGGCGGTCGCCGCCTACCGGGGCGGCGAGCTGGACGGTCTTCCGGCGGTCCTTCGCCGCGACCGGGCCTGGTATCTGTCCACGCTGCCCGAGCCCGAGGCCCTGCGCGACCTGCTCGCGCGTGTGGCCGCCGAAGCAGGCGTACGGCCTCTGCTCGCAGGCCTCCCCCGCGGGGTGGAGGCCGTACGCCGCGGCGCTCTCCTGTTCCTCCTGCACCACGGCCGCGAGCCGGTGACCGTGACCGTGCCGGGCAGCCACCTCGATCTGCTGACGGGCAAGACGGTCGAGGGCGCGATCGCCCTCGGCCGCCACGGTGTGGCCGTGCTGCGCCGCACCACCGACGACGACCGCGGGCCCGGCCCGGACCCGCGGCATCCATCCCCCCACCCTGGAGACCGCACATGACACGACACCCCCGCCGCATCCTGACCCGCCTGCTGCTCGCCCCCACCCTGGCGGCGGGAGCGGCGCTCGGTCTCGCCTCCGCCCCCGCCCAGGCCGCCGTCTGGAGCACCTGCGACCAGTGGGGCAACACCACCCTGGACGGCTACACCCTCTACAACAACATCTGGGGTTCAGGCGCGGGCAGCCAGTGCGTCTCGGCGGACTCCGGCACCAAGTGGAGCGTGCGCGCCGACCACCCGAACACCAGCGGTATCAAGTCGTACCCCAACTCCAAGAAGGTCATCGGCAAGCCGGTCGACTCGCTGTCCTCGCTGAAGAGCTCGTACGACGTCAAGGTCCCCTCCGCGGGCGACTACAACTCCTCGTACGACATCTGGGACACCGACTACGACTACGAGATCATGCTCTGGGTCAACTACAACGGGAACGTCGGCCCGCTCGGCACCTCCCAGGGCACCGTCAGCCTGGGCGGCCACACCTGGGCGGTCTACAAGGGCACCAACGGCGCCAACGAGGTGTTCTCCTTCCTGCGCACCTCCGACTCCTCGTCCGGGACCGTCGACATCCTCCCGATCCTCAAGTGGATCAAGAACACCAAGGGCTGGATGGGCAACGAGACCATCGGTGACGTGCAGTTCGGCTACGAGATCAGCGGCTCGGCCGGAGGCCTCGACTTCACGACCAACTCCCTCACGGTGTCCGGCGGCTAGGGCCTGTCCGGCGGATCCTGGTGGTTGCCGCGCCGCAGGCAACCAGGTGGCACGGCCACGCGTCTCTCCTTTCCCGGGCCGTGACGGCGCCGGGTACCGCTGCCCGCACCATGACCTGGAGAAGAGCCTTGGCGCACGACGAACACGACCGGTCCGATGAGCACCCCCAGGCGCCGTGGTGGTGGGGCGTCGGCCCGGTCGGGGCGGCCCTCCTCATCGTCACCGGGATCGGTTGGGCGCTGTGGGCGTTCCTGGGGTCCGGTACCGCGGACGGCCCGATGGCCGGCTACCAGGCGAGCAAAGTCGTCGCCATCGGGCTCGTGCTCCTCGGCGCGGCCGTCCTGGAACGCCTCCGCAGCCGTCGTTCGCGTGCGCAGGAGGCAGAGGACGCCCAAACGCCCTAGCCAGGAAGCTCGTCGCCGATCAGGGCGAGGTTCTGGATGGCGGCGAGGCCGAAGAGCGCGGTCTCGTTGGTGTTGATCCGCAGGTTCTCGTAGCCGGGCTCCAGGACGGCAGGGCCCTCCAGGTCCGTCTTTCCCCAGCTCATGGCCTTGGTGTAGCCGTCGCTGTCGTGGAACTTCTGCCAGGCGCGCGCCGCGAGCTTCTCGTCCTTCAACTGGGCGGCGGCGTACGCGTCCTGGCGGGAGTGCCCCTGGAAGAGCAGCAGGCTGCCGAAGTCCTTGCCGTAGCGCTCCTTCTGCTCGGCCTTGGTGGCGTTGAAGTAGCGGCAGTAGTCGAGCCACGCCTCCTTGAACTTCGGCTGGTCGACGAGGTCGATCAGCTCGGCGCACATCTCGACCAGGCCGAACATCGCCGACAGGTGGGAGACGTTCACGGCGGGCTCGGCGGCCACCGCGAACTTTCCGGTGTCCAGGTCGTAGAGGCCGCTGCCCTGGACGAAGCCGTTGGGCTGGGCGGCGATGGTCTCCATGGTGGAGCGCAGGCGGGCCTCGGCCTTGGCCGCCTTGGGGCCGCCGCGTTCCCACTCGGTGAGCCAGGCCGCGGCCAGACCGCTCCAGTCGGTGCCGAAGCCGATGGACAGGGCGTTGCGGTCGGGTTCGTACGGCTCGGTGCGGATCTTGCGCAGGGGGTCGAGGACGAGGAACGTCTCGTCGGAGTCGACCAGGGCATGCATCAGGTCGCCGACCCGCTCGTCGGCGGTGAGGAAGTAGTAGGGGCGGCGGTAGACGGCCGTGGAGATCCGCTGCTGCTTGGCGCTGTCCGCGAAGTGCTGCACGCCGTGCCGGGTGCCGAGGCCCGCCCACTCGCCGAGGTGGTAGGAGTCGACCTCGCCGGTGTGGCGGGTCATGGCCTCGGCGAAGCGGAAGATGTCGGCGCGGCCCGAGCGCAGGTAGGCGTACCAGAGCCACAGGTCGGGCGAGAGCTCGGAGTTGTCCCAGGCGTAGCCCCCGACGTCGTACCGCCACTGGTGCCGGTCCTCGTCGTAGGTGTGCATGATGTCGCCGTAGTCCCAGAAGCCGTACCAGCGGCGCTGTTCGGCCTGGTCCTTGTAGTACGTGAAGAGGAAGTCGAGGTGGTCCTCGATCTTCTCCTTGGCGGGGGTGGAGCGGTCGACGGGCGAGAAGAGGCCGCCGAACACGCCCGTCTTCGTCACATGCTCGGGGGCCGCCGCCAGTTGGGGCGGGGTGCGGACGGTGGCGGCCTGGTCGACGAGGGTGGCGGCGGTGGGGGTCGAGGCGTTCGCCCAGAACATCAGCTCGCTGGTGCGGGCGATTCCGTAGGGGGTGCCGAAGCCCGGTTCGTAGTCCTCGTAGGTGATGTTGAGGCCCTCGATCTGCTCGGGGTAGGTGTCCTGCCCCATGCCGTCGTGGTACGTGCGCAGGTCCATCGGCTGTGCCTCGGGCGACCAGAGCCAGAGCGTGACCTCGGCCGTGTCCCCGGCGGCGCCCCGGATGTCGAGCTGCGCGGGGTGCTTCTCCCAGAAGTCCCGGAGGCCGAAGGAGAACCCGCCGCCGGCCCCGCCGACGTATCCGAAGCCGGTCGCACGGCCGCCTCCTCCGGCCGTGACCCAGGTGTGCCCAGGCTTGGTGCGCTTGCGCAGGGTGAAGCCGTCGGCGGAGAGCTGGGCGAGGGTGTAGTCGCCCCAGGTCGGGATGTACTGGAGGCGGGTGGTGACCCGCTGGTCCCAGGTCGCCGGGTCCGGCAGCTTCTCGCCCTTGACCTGGGCGGTGCGGATCGCGGCGCCCGGGTCGCGGCGGAGCCCGGTGATGCCCTTGACCGCCTCGGTCAGGAAGCCCTTGCCCTCGCCTGCGATGCGGATGTGCCGGTCGTACGCCGCGTCGCGCATCGGCACGCCGAAGCGGACGCCGAGGCCGCGGATGAAGTCCTTCTTCGCGTCGCCGTCGTACGTGATGGTGTGCACCATGCGGAAGGAGTCGGCGCCCGCGTAGAAGTAGAGACGCACGCTGAACGGCAGCCAACTGCGGCTTCCCTTGCGGTGCTTGCCGTCGATGCGGACCACGGCACGCACAGGACCGTCCTGCTCGGCCTTCGCACCGCTGATCTCGCCGTCGAACCGCTCCCACTTGGCGTTGCCGTGATCGCCGTCGTCGAGGTCGCCCTGGCGCAGGAGCACGAGACGGCCGTCGGTGGCGATCTTCACGCCGTCTCGGGTGACGGACTCGACGAGTTGCTCGCCGTCCTTGGCGATGACGGCTTTGATGACGCCGGTGTCGACGGTGATGGCTTTGCGGGTCTCGGTGACGGTGACCTTCCCGCCCTTGCCGGGGTCAGCAGGGTCCCCTGCACTGAGGCGGAACTTCTCGGCTCCCCCGGCCTGCGGCCCCACCGCGTGCGCCGTCCACTTCACCGAGCCGTCCGGCCAGTGGGCGGTGGTCCAGGTCTGTACGGGGACGTCCTTGCCGTCGGCTGTGGCGAGGGCGAACTTCTGCCCGGCGGGGTGGGCGCCCTTGGGCCACGGGACGCCGAAGGTGGAACCCGGAGCGGCGCCGAGGCCGCCCTTCTCCAGCCAGCCGATGCCGACGGGGCCGTCGTCCGCCGCCGCGCGGGGAGCCGCTTCGGCTTCGCCGCGGCCCAGCGCCCAGCTGAACTGCGCGGCGGCACCGGCGACGGCGGCGGCCTTGAGCAGGGACCTGCGGGGGATCGGAGACATCATTGTCCTTTCTCTTTACGTGGGCATGGCTTTACGTGGGCATGACAGATGGCAGAAGTACGAGGGCCCAGCGAGAGAGCGGCCCGGCACGCGGGCGTCAGGCCGCCGCGCCGCGCCGTTCGACTGCGAGCGCCGCCGCCGCGACCATCCCCAGTGCGGGAGCCGCGAGCGGCAGCGCGAACCATGCGGACGCCGCGACCACGGCGAAACCGCAGACGATCACCAGCGACCCGGCGGGATCACGCAGCGTGCGCCGCACCGCCCCGGTCAGGAGTGCGCGCCACGACGCATCGGGGCCCCAGTTCGCGGCGGCCCGCAGCCCGGCGACGACGAGGACGAACAGGGCCACGACGCCGACCGCGCCGACGAACGCGCCGCCGGGAAGACCCGCCCGTACGAACGCGATGTCGGCGAGGAGCAGGGCGAGCGCCGCCCAGCCCGCGAGGCCCACCAGCCAGCCGCGGCGCACGGCGGCGCGCAGATCGGCGGTGAACTCCCGCCACCCTGAGGTCTCATGGGCCAGATGCCGGTCCAGGTGGCGGACGCCGCCCGCGAAGGCGGCGGGGAGGGTGACCAGGGGCAGGGCGGCAAGCGCGATCCACACACCGGTCAGCAGACATTCGGCGAAGGCGCCGAAGCGGTCCATGAAGACGGACTTGCCGGACTTCCCGCGCACGTGGCCTCAGCCCTTCAGGCCCGACGTGGCCATACCGTCGATCAGATACCGCTGGAAGGCGAGGAAGAACGCGAGGACGGGCAGCAGCGCTATGAGAGACATGGCGATCATGCCGCCGTAGTTGGCGACACCCTCCTGGTCGACGAACATCTTCAGACCCAGCGAGACGGTGTACTTGGAAGGGTCGTTGAGATAGATCAGCGGCCCCATGAAGTCGTTCCAGGAGTTGATGAAGGTGAAGATCGCGCTGGTGATCAGGGCGGGCCGGCACAGCGGAAGCACGATCGACCAATAGATCCGCAGATGCCCGCAGCCGTCCAGCCGCGCCGCCTCGTCCAGTTCCTTGGGCAGGTTCCGCATGAACTGCACCATGAGGAACACGAAGAAGGCGTCGACCGCCAGATACTTGCCGAGCAGCAGCGGCGTATAGGTGTTGATCAGGCCCATCTTCTGGAACAGGACGTACTGGGGGATCAGGAGCACGTGGTACGGCAGGAGCAGGGTGCCGATCATCAGCGCGAAGAGCAGATTGCGGCCCGCGAATTTGATCCGCGCGAAGGCGTAGGCCGCGAGGGAGCAGGAGAAGAGCACCCCCGCCACCGAACCGAGCGCCAGGAAGAGGGAGTTGGAGAAGAAGGTGGAGATGGAGATGTCGGCGATGCCGTCGGCGAGGCCGCTGTAGTTCGCGACGATGGGGTCGGTCGGGAACAGGTCGAGGCTTCCGACGATCGACTCGTTCGGCTTGAACGAGCCGCCGATCGCCCAGATCACGGGGTAGAGGACGACGCCGAGGACCGCCAGAGATCCGATGTGCCAGGCCAGCGAACCGGCCCCGCGACGGCGGCGGGCGACTCGGCCGGCGGCTGGGGCGGCGGCTGGGTCGGCGGCTGGGTCGGCGGCTGGGTCGGCGGACAGCCCACGTGATGCGCTGCTCAACGGGATCCCTCCTCGTAGTGCACCCAGCGCTTCTGGGACCAGAACAGGACCGCCGTCACCAGGGCCACCGCGAGCAGCAGCATCCAGGCCATGGCAGAGGCGAGGCCCATCCGGCTGTTCTCGAAGCCCTGGACGTAGAGATAACAGGTGTAGACGAGCGAACCGTCCGCAGGACCGCAGGCGTTGCCGCCCGCGCCGCCGCCGACGATGTACGCCGAAGCGAAGATCTGGAAGGAGTGGATGGTCTCCAGGAGGACGTTGAAGAAGAGCACCGGGGAGATCATCGGAAGGGTGATGTTCCAGAACCGCCGCCAGGTGCCCGCGCCGTCGACCTCCGCCGCCTCGTACAGCTCGCGCGGCACCTGCTTGAGACCGGCCAGGAAGATGACCATCGGCGCGCCGAACTGCCAGACGGTGAGCGCGATCAGGCTGTAGATGATCCACTGCGGGTCACCGGTCCAGCCGCCGACGTCCATGCCGAAGATCGCCCGCTGCGTACGGTCGACGATGGCGTCGTCCGAGAAGATCGCCTTCCAGACGACCGCGATCGAGACGCTGGCGCCGATCAGGGACGGAGCGTAGAACGCGGCCCGGTAGAAGGCCTGCCCGCGCCGCTTCTGGTTGAGCAGCAGCGCCACGCCGAGCGCCGCGGCCAGCTTGAGCGGGGTGCCGACGACGACGTACCAGAGCGTGACCTCGACCGACTTGCGCCAGCGCGGGTCGCCGAACATCTCGGTGAAGTTGTCGAGGCCGATCCACTTGGGGGCGTCGAACAGGTTGTAGTCGGTGAACGCGAAGTAGAGCGAGGCGGCCATGGGCCCGGCGGTCAGGATCAGGAAGCCCGCGAGCCAGGGCGACATGAAGAGGAACCCGGCGATGTTCTCGCCCCGCCTTCGCCGCCGCACGGCCTCGGGGAGGCGCGTGCGGCGCGGCGGCTTCGGCTTCTCGGGCGCGGCCGGGACCACGGGGGCCTGCGGGGACGCCATCGTGCCGCCCATCAGGAACCGAGCGCGGTCTTGCACTCGGTGAAGAACTGCTTCACCGCTTCGTCCACCGACCGCTCCCCCAGGGCGAGTTCCTCGGCGATGCGCAGGAACGCCGCCTCGCAGACGTCGGCGCCCGCCGGGTGCGGCGTGATGGTCTCCAGGACACCGGCGTCGACCAACTGCTCCTCGTACGCGGCGATCTCCTTGTTGACCGAGGCGATCACCTTGTCCTTCTCCTCGGCGGGCTTGTACGCCTCGTACTGCGCGGTCGTGGTGGGCACCCCGCGGTCGTACCCCATGATCTTGGCGACCTCGGGGTCGTGCACCATGAAGTCGATGAACTGCGCGACCTCCTTGGGGTGCTGGGTGCGCTTGGAACCGCTGAGCATCAGCGAACCGAGGTACTGCCCCGTCTTCTTGCCGTCGGTGGTCGGGAGCGGCGCGAGGCCGTACTCGCTCTTGCCCTCGGCGGTGTAGCGGACGGTGAAGTTGTCCCAGGTGAACTCGGACGCGGCGATCTCGGCGGCCACGGCCGACTTGGGCTTGATCTGGGCGACCTTCTTCGGGTCGGCGTAGATCCCCGACTTCACACCGGCGTACCCCTTGGTCCACCACTCCTTGAGGTCCGCCTCGTCGAAGCCGAGGCCGTCCTTGGTGAAGAAGGCCTTGCCCCGCTGGCGCAGGTAGGGGTCGTAGAGGTACATGACGCCGTAGAGTCCGCTGTCGCCCGACCTGCCCTGCTTGCGGATCTTCTCCATCGCGGTGTGGAAGTCGTCCCAGGTCCAGCCCGTCTTCGGGGTGACACCGGCCTTCTCGAAGACCGGCTTGTCGATCACCAGGGCCATGGAGTTGCTGCCGACCGGGACGCCGAGCAGCTTGCCGTCGACCTCGCCGAACTTCTCCAGGCCCGCGCGGAAGCCGTCGAGGCGCAGATTGCCCGCCTTGGCCTGCGCGTTCAGGTCGAGCAGCACGTTCCGCTGGTCGTACTTGCGCAGGAAGCCGATCGCGTTCTGGAAGACGTCCGGCGGGTTGCCCCCGGACGCCTGGGTGTTGAACTTCTTCCAGAAGTCGAGGTAGGGCTGGAAGTCCGTCTTCACCTTGATCTTCGGGTACTTCTCCTCGAAGAGCTCGATGGTCCGGTTGATCCGCTTGGCGCGGTCGTCGGAACCCCACCACGCGTACCGGATGGTGACGGTCCCGTCCCCCGACCCGCTGCCGCCGCAGCCCGCCGCGGTCAGTCCGAGGGCCGCCAACGAGCCGCCGGCCAGTTTCAACAGGCCGCGCCTGTCAACTTCCCCATTCATCGGCACAGTTCGTCCTCCGCTACGCGATTGAATCGTTTTAGGAAAGCGCTTGCCGGGACAAGGTAGGGAGCCGGGATGAGTACGTCAACGGTTCGGGCAGGAAACCGTCGAAGCGCTTCAAGCCGGCGCACCCCAACTCCGACGTGCCGAGCGGGTTTTCCTGCGCGAAACATTGACGCGGGCCGGTGGGCGCCCTAACTTCATCGCGTCATACTTCGTACGTCATATATGAGACGCGATACGCGATGAGTGCACGACCACTGCACGCGATGACCGCACCACGGCTGCACGACGACTGAGAGCATCGATGAACTTTGCGCCCCACCCCATCCCCTCGCGCACGCAGTACGTGCTCGAGGCCGTCAAGCACCGCATCCTCACAGGGCAGTTGGCACCCGGCCAGCCCCTCGTCGAGACCGAGCTCGCCGCCCAGTTCGCGGTCTCCAAGACGCCCGTACGAGAAGCGTTGAAGACACTCGCCGGGACCGGGCTCGTCGTCATGAGCCAGTACAAGGGCGCCACCGTGCGCACGGTCGACGCGGCCATGGCGCAGGAGGTCTACGACGTACGCCTGCTGCTCGAACCGGAGGCACTGCGGCGCACGGTCCGCAGCGGCGCCCTCCTGGAGGAGGCGCGCGAGGCCCTGGAGCGGGCGGACACCGCGGCGGACGCGGCCGAACGCTCGCTGGCCAACCGGGAGTTCCACCGCGCCCTCTATCTCCCGTGCGGAAATCCGCTGCTGGCCCGCATGCTCGACGACGTGCGCGACCAGGCGGCCCTGGTCTCCGCCGTCGCCTGGGCGACCCTGCCCTCCTGGGAGCGGGAGGCCGCCGAGCACCGGGAGATCCTGCGGCTCGCGCTCGCGGGGGAGGCCGACGCGGCGGCACACGGACTCCACGACCACATCGCCTCGTTCGTGCGGCGGGCGTTCCCGGAGGGGGAGCTTTCATGACCGGACAGATCCACAACTCCCGCTTCGATGACGATGAGCTGCGTTCGGCTCTGGCCGACGTCGTGGCGATCCCCGTGACCCCGTTCGCCGAGGACGGCTCCGTGGAGCGGGGCACCTACCGCGCCCTGGTGCGACGGCTCGTCGACGGCGGCGTGCGCACCCTCACCCCGAACGGCAACACCGGCGAGTTCTACGCCCTGGACCCCGAAGAGCGGCGCCTGGTCACCGAGCTGACCATGGAGGAGGCGGGCGACGAAGCCACCGTGCTCGTCGGCGTCGGCCATGACCTGCCGACCGCTGTCGCCGCCGCCCGGCACGCTCGGGACGCCGGGGCACACATGGTGATGGTCCATCAGCCGGTGCATCCGTACGTGTCCCAGGACGGCTGGGTCGACTACCACCGTGCCGTCGCCGACGCCGTTCCCGAGCTCGGCATCGTCCCGTACATCCGAAATCCCCGGCTGACCGGTCAACGCCTCGCGGATCTGGGCGAGTTGTGCCCCAATGTGATCGGCGCGAAGTACGCGACGCCGGACGCCGCCGCCTTCGCCGCGTTCGCGCGGGACGCGGGTCTTGAGCGGTTCGTGTGGGTGGCCGGGCTCGCCGAGCTGTACGCGCCGGCGTACTGGGCCGTCGGCGCCACCGGTTTCACCTCGGGTCTTGTCAATGTCGCGCCCGAGGTGTCGCTGCGGATGCGCGACGCCCTGCGGGCCTGCGACTATCCGGCGGCCATGGAGGTGTGGGAGCAGATCCGGCGCTTCGAGGAGCTGCGCGCCGCCGACCAGTCCGCGGACAACGTCACGGTCGTCAAGGAGGCGCTCGCCGCGCTCGGCCTGTGCCGCCGTGAGGTGCGCCCGCCGAGCCGGGTCCTGCCCGTCGAGCGGCGCGAGGAGATAGCGGCGCTTGTGAAGGCGTGGTCGCTATGAGGCCGGACGAACTGCGCAGCCACCAGTGGTACGGCACGGACGGCCTTCGCTCCTTCAGCCACCGGGCGCGCACCCGCCAGCTCGGGTATCTGCCCGAGGAGCATCTGGGCAAGCCCGTCATCGCGGTCCTCAACACCTGGTCCGACATCAACCCCTGCCACGTCCATCTGCGCGACCGCGCCCAGGCGGTCAAGCGCGGGGTGTGGCAGGCGGGCGGCTTCCCCCTCGAATTCCCCGTCTCCACGCTCTCGGAGACGTTCCAGAAGCCGACCCCGATGCTCTACCGGAATCTCCTCGCCATGGAGACCGAGGAGCTGCTCCGGTCCTATCCCGTGGACGGCGCCGTGCTGATGGGCGGCTGCGACAAGACGACGCCCGCCCTGCTCATGGGCGCCGCGAGCGCCGACCTGCCGGCCGTCTTCGTGCCCGCAGGACCCATGCTCCCGGGGCACTGGCGCAACGAGGTGCTCGGTTCCGGCACCGACATGTGGAAGTACTGGGACGACAAGCGCGCCGGTCTCATCGGCGACTGCGAACTCGCCGAGCTGGAGAACGGGTTGGCCCGCTCCCCCGGCCACTGCATGACCATGGGCACCGCCTCCACGCTGACCGCGGCTGCCGAGGCGCTCGGCGTGACGATGCCCGGCGCCTCCTCCATCCCCGCGGTGGACTCCGGGCACGACCGGATGGCTGCCGCGTCCGGGATGCGGATCGTCGAACTCGTCCGTCAGGACCTGAAGTTGTCCAGGCTCCTGACGCCGGAAGCGTACGAGGACGCCGTCGCCACCGTCCTCGCGCTCGGCGGCTCCACCAATGCCGTGATCCACCTGATCGCGATGGCGGGCCGCAGCGGCGTACGGCTCACGCTCGACGACTTCGACCGGATCGCGCGTTCCGTGCCGGTGCTCGCCAATCTGCGCCCCGGCGGGCAGTACCTCATGGAGGACTTCCACTTCGCGGGCGGACTCCCGGCGTTTCTGGCCCAGTTGACCGACGTACTCCACCTGGACAGGCCCACCGTCGCCCACGACACCCTGCGCGAGCAGCTCGCGGGCGCAGTCGTGCACAACCCCGAGGTCATCCGCCCCCGCGACAAGCCCCTGGCCGACGAGGGCGGGGTGGCGGTGCTCCGCGGCAATCTCTGCCCGGACGGCGCCGTCATCAAGCACATCGCCGCCGAGCCGCACCTGCTGCGGCACACAGGGCCCGCGGTCGTCTTCGACGACTACAAGCAGATGCAGCGCACCATCAACGACCCGGCGCTCGGCATCACCGCCGACCACGTCCTCGTGCTGCGCGGATCGGGCCCCCAGGGCGGCCCCGGCATGCCCGAGTACGGCATGCTCCCCATCCCCGATCACCTGCTCAAGCAGGGGGTGCGCGACATGGTGCGGATCTCCGACGCGCGGATGAGCGGCACATCGTACGGCACGTGTGTGCTGCACATCGCGCCCGAGTCGCACGTGGGCGGGCCGCTCGCCCTCGTCCGTACGGGAGACCTGATCACCCTGGACATCGAGGCGCGCTCGCTCCATCTCGGCGTTTCCGACGAGGAGTTGGAGCTGCGGCGGGCCGCGTGGACGCCGCCGCCCGCCCGCTACGGACGCGGCTACGGCGCGCTCTACAGCGAGCAGATCACCCAGGCCGACACCGGCTGCGACTTCGCGTTCCTGGCCCGCGAGGGCGAGGTCCCCGACCCGTACGCGGGCTGAGACCCCCTGGCCACTCCTTCTTTTTGTACGAACTGCACGAATTCTTTGCACGAGATTTCGAACAACGTCTGCGAAGCGCTTCATCTCGCCGACTGTGTGCCGCCCATGAGAACGGAGAAGCAGACATGGCCCAAGCTGTGGCGAAAGCGCCACCGCAGCCACCGCCCCGGCGTCGCATGCCGGGTGCGCACCGGCGCCGAACGGGAGCGACCCCGCGCCGACTCCCGTATCTGCTGATCGCGCCGGCCGGACTTCTGATGCTGGGCTTCATCGCCTACCCGGTCATCAGCGTCTTCTACTACAGCCTGCGCCACTACAACCCCACCAAGCCCTGGCGCGACGGCTTCGCGGGCTTCGACAACTTCGTCACCGCGTTCACCGAGGACCCGCAGTTCTGGCAGACGCTCGGCTTCAGCCTGCAGTGGGTGGCCGTCGAGGTCGTCCTGCAACTGCTCCTCGGCCTCGGGCTCGCGCTGATCGTCAACCAGACCTTCATCGGCCGCGCGATGGCCCGTGCCCTCGTCTTCTCGCCGTGGGCCGTGTCCGGTGTGCTCACCTCGACGATCTGGCTGCTGATCTTCAACTCGCAGACAGGCATCACCCGTTACCTCGCGGACATGGGGATCGGCACGTACGGGACGTCCTGGCTCTCGGACACAAGCACCGTCTTCCCGGCCGTCGTCGTCGCCGAACTCTGGCGCGGCGTCCCCTTCTTCGCGATCCTCATCCTCGCCGACCTGCAGTCCGTGTCCAAGGACCTGTACGAGGCCGCGGAGGTGGACGGCGCGAGCCGCTTCCGGCAGTTCTTCCACATCACGCTGCCGCACCTGAAGGACGCGATCATCCTCTCCACGCTCCTTCGCGCGGTCTGGGAGTTCAACAACGTCGACCTCCTCTACACCCTCACCGGCGGCGGACCCGCGGGCGAGACGACGACCCTGCCGCTGCGCATCGCGTCCATCGCCGTCGACTCGCACGACTTCGGCTACGCCTCCGCGCTGACCTCCATCGCGTTCGTGATCCTCCTCTTCTGCTCGATGGTCTATCTGCGGCTGAGCAAGTTCGGAGGTCAGGACAAGTGACCACCACTCAGCACCTGGACAGGGAAGCCGCCATGGCGGACACCACCGCACCCGCGGGGCCCTTCGCCCGCGGCCCGCGCACACCCAGGCGGCGCCCCTGGGACGAGGCCCCCCGCTGGCAGATCTATCTGCCGCTCGGCCTCTACCTCCTCTTCACCATCATTCCCTTCTACTGGATGCTGCTCTTCGCGATCCGCCCGGCGGGCTCGACCTCGCTGCTCCCCTGGCCGATCACGTTCGAGCACTTCGACAAGGTGTGGACCGAGCGGAGCTTCGCGCTCTTCTTCCAGAACAGCCTCATCGTCGGCGTCCTGTCGATGCTGATGACGACGCTCGTCGCCCTCGCCGGCGGCTACGCCCTCGCCCGCTTCGACTTCAAGATCAAGCGCGGCTTCATGCTGGCGCTGCTGTGCTCGCAGTTCATCCCCGGCGCGCTGATGCTGGTGCCGCTCTTCCAGATCTTCGCCAACCTCCAGATGATCAACTCGCTCGGCAGTGTCATCATCGCCGAGGCCGTCTTCCAGCTGCCGCTCTCGATGATCCTGATCAGCGGGTTCATCAAGAACGTGCCGTACTCCCTCGAGGAGGCCGCCTGGGTCGACGGCTGCGGACGCTTCCGGGCCTTCTGCGCCGTCGTCCTGCCCCTCCTTCGACCCGGTCTGATCGCGGTCGGCTCCTTCGCCTTCGTGCACAGCTGGAACCACTTCCTGTTCGCCCTGATGTTCCTCTCCAACCAGGACAAACAGACGATCCCGGTCGGCCTCGCCACCCTGATGGGCGCCGACAGCGTCGACCTCGGCGCGCTCGCGGCGGGCGGCGTCATCGCCGCCCTGCCCGTCGTGATCGTCTTCGCCTTCATCCAGAAGTGGCTGGTCACGGGGTTCAGCGCAGGGGCGGTGAAGGGGTGAGCGCACCTCCCCTGCCGCTCGTCCTCGCCGGTGCGCGCGGGCACGGCAGATGGCACCTGGAGAATATCCGGCGGCTCCAACAGGCCGGTCTCGTACGGCTCGTGGGGATCTGTGAGCTCGATCCGCTGACCGGCGCCGAGCTGGACGGGGTCGGTGAGCCCGCGCAGTCATCGGACTTCGCCGGTCTGCTCGACGCCACCGGAGCCGCCGTCGCCGTGATCTGCACGCCCATCCCCACCCACGCGGACCTGGCCGTCGCCGCCGCCGCGCGAGGCGTTCACCTGCTCCTGGAGAAGCCGCCCGCCCCTTCGTACGCCGATTTCCGGCGGATCACCGACGCGGTGGACGCCGCGGGGGTGGTCTGTCAGGTCGGGTTCCAGTCGCTCGGCTCGCATGCCGTGCCCGCGGTCCGCGCCTTGGTCGCCGACGGGGTGATCGGTGAGCCGATGGGTGTCGGCGCGGCGGGCGCCTGGGCCCGTGACGAGGCGTACTACCGGCGGGCTCCCTGGGCGGGGCGGCGCCGCATGGACGGCGTGGACGTCGTGGACGGGGTCCTGACCAACCCCCTCGCCCACGCCGTCGCCACCGCCTTGGCGGTCGACGGGTCCACGCGGGCCGATGACGTCACGCGGGTGGACACGGAGCTGTTCCGCGCCAACGCCATCGAGTCCGACGACACCTCGTTCGTGGGGATCACCACCGCGCGCGGCGGGCGCGTCGGCGTCGCCGCGACCCTCTGCGCCGAGCGCCCCGACGAGCCGTACGTCATCGTCCACGGCACCCGGGGCCGCATCACCTTCTGGTACAAGCAGGACCGGGTGCTCGTGCAGCGCGCAGGACACGGGCCCGAGGAGGTCCTTCACGGGCGGACGGACCTCCTCGAGAACCTCGTCGGCCATCTCGCGGGCCGCGCCGAGCTGTTGGTCCCGCCGGCGTCGACGGGCGCCTTCATGAAGGTCGTCGAGTCGATCCGCCGCGCACCCGATCCCCGTCCGCTGCCGGTCGAGGCATGGCGCTCCGTGCCCGGTGAGCACGAGGGCGTTCGGCGCCGGATCGTGCACGGCATCGACGGGCTCGTCGCGGCGAGCGCCGACACGCTGTGCGGCTACGCCGAGCTCGGCACGTTCTGGGCACTGCCCGACCAGCTGCCCGACCAGCCGCCTGTCCAGCCGTCTGACCAGCCGCCGGTTTCCCGGCCCGCTTCGCCTCGGGCCGCCTCTCACTCCCCCACCGCCGAGACCCCACCGAGGTGAGAACGCCATGAACAGAACCGCGACCGACACCGCGCTCATGCTGCGCTGCTCGGGCCGCCCCGTAGGCCGCTACGTCATCCACCCCTCGGTCGACCAGCGGCTCGCACCCCGCCCCTACCTCCACCCCGTCCGCACCTTCGGCGGCCTCCCCGTCACCGAGTACGGTCCGGCCGACCACCCGCACCACCTCGGCGTGGGCGTCGCCGTTCCCGACGTGGCGGGCCGCAACTTCTGGGGCGGACGCACCTATGTACGCGACCAGGGGCCGACCGATCTCGACAACCACGGTGAACAGCGCCACCTGGAGTTCAAGCTGCGCGACCCCGACGGGTTCGTCGAGGAGATCGGCTGGCTCGACGGGGAGTGCGAGCTCCTTCGCGAGCGGCGCACCGTCGCCGTCACGCCGCTCACCACGTCCGCCTGGGCCCTCGACTTCACGTTCTCCCTGACCAACCCGGCCGCCACGGAGATCTCCATCGGCAGCCCCGCCACCAACGGCCGCCCCGGCGCCGCCTACGGAGGCTTCTTCTGGCGTGCCCCCAAGGAGACGCGGGCCCCCGAGGTGTTCACCGCGGACGCCGATGGCGAGGCCGCCGTGCATGGCGCCACCGCCGACTGGCTGGCCATCGCGGGCCAGGGCTGGACGCTCGTCTTCGCCGGGGCGACGCCGGAGACGCGGCGCGACCCGTGGTTCGTGCGGACCGCGGAGTATCCGGGCATCGGCTCCTCGCTCGCGCACGCGCGGCGCCTGCCGATCGGGCCCGGCGAGACCGTCGTACGCCGTGTCATCACCGTCGTCTGCGACGGCCGCCCGAGCCGGGCCGAGGCCGCGGGGCTGGCCCGCAAGGCGGTGACCGCGTGAACGCGCCCCGGCTGGGCGGCCTGGAGAGGCTCGGCGACCTCGGGGATGGGACCTATCGCAATCCCGTGCTCGCCGCCGACTGGTCCGACCCTGACGTCGTCCGGGTCGACGACGACTTCTACCTCACCGCGTCCAGCTTCGGGCGCGCCCCGGGTCTTCCGCTGCTGCACTCCCGCGACCTGGTGAACTGGACCCTGATCGGGCACGCCCTGGAGCACCTGGAACCCGCGGAGTCGTTCGCCGCGCCCCGGCACGACTGCGGGGTGTGGGCGCCGTCGATCCGGCACCACGAGGGGCGGTTCTGGATCTTCTGGGGCGACCCCGACCACGGCGTGTTCCAGGTCAACTCCCGGGACATTCGCGGCCCTTGGAGCGCCCCACACCTCGTCAAGGCGGGCAAGGGCCTCATCGACGCCTGCCCGCTGTGGGACGAGGAGCGCGGCGAGGCGTATCTCGTGCACGCCTGGGCCAAGTCGCGCTCCGGCGTCAAGAACCGGCTCACCGGCCATCGCATGAGCCTGGACGGACGTGAACTACTCGACGAGGGGCGGGTGTTGGTCGACGGCGACCAGCTCCCCGGCTGGTTCACGCTGGAGGGGCCCAAGCTGTACCGCCACGACGGCTGGTTCTGGATCCTCGCCCCCGCCGGCGGTGTGGAGACCGGCTGGCAGGGCGCCTTCCGTTCACGGACCTTCCACGGCCCCTACGAGGAGCGGATCGTCCTGGAGCAGGGCGACACCGGCGTCAACGGCCCCCACCAGGGCGGCTGGGTGCGCACCCCGTCCGGCGACGACTGGTTCCTGCACTTCCAGCAGCGCGGCGCGTACGGCCGTGTCGTCCATCTCCAGCCGCTGCGCTGGGGCACGGACGGCTGGCCGGTGATCGGGGACGACGGCGCCCCCGTCGACGTACACAAGAAGCCGGACCTGCCCCCGCAGCCCGCGTCCGCGCCCGCCACCGACGACGACTTCCCCGGCGGGCGCCACGGCCGCCAGTGGCAGTGGTCCGCCAACCCCCTTGAGGGCTGGGCGAGTTCGCACGCGGCGGACGGTCTGCGGCTGACCTGCGTCCGGTCCGCGGACGCCCACGACCTGCGCCGCCTGCCGCACGTCCTGACCCAGCGCCTTCCGCTCGCGCCGTGCACCGTCGAGGTCGACCTGCTGCTCGACGCCGCCGCGGCCTCCGCCAGGGCCGGGCTCGCCGTGCTCGGCGACGCCTTCCACTGGATCGGCCTCGAACGCGGCGATGACGGGACGGTCCGCCTCGTCCACCGGTTCGCCGAGTCCGTCGCCGAGCGGGAGCGCGACGCCGAGCATCCGCGCCCCGCTCCCGACGGCACCGCGCGGCTGCGGATCGACATCACGGACGGTGCCCGCTGCCGCTTCTCGGCCGACACCGGCGACGGCTTTCGCCCCTCGGGCCAGGTATTCGCCGCGACGCCGTGGCGATGGGTGGGCGCGCTGCTCGGCCTGTTCGCCACCGCCCCCGCAGGGGGGAACGGGGCCGGGACGGCCCTGTTCACGCACTTCCGGATCACCACCGACTGATCCCGCCCGACTGCCCCTGCCCGTACGCCTGTTGGGAGCCGCAATGGAGCAGCACCTGCACAGCACCAGACACCTGAGGGGCCGCGCCCTGGCGGCGGTGGCCGCGCTGGCCGTCGTCGTCGGCCTGACCACGGTGCACGACCCGGCGCGGGCCGCCGCCGCACCGGCCCACGACCGCTTGTCCGGCACCGCGCACGGCTTCGCCTCGCTGGCCGGGGGGACCACCGGGGGCGCGGGCGGCAAGGTCGTCACCGTCTCCGACCAGGCCTCGCTCGCCAAGTACGCGGGCGCCGATGAGCCCTACGTCATCCGCGTGAAGGGCACGGTGGCCGTCAAACCGTTCGGCTCGGACATCGTGGTGGCATCGGACAAGACGATCGTCGGCGTCGGCACGTCCGGCGAGATCGTCCACGGCGAGCTGCACCTGAACCCGGGCACGAGCAACGTCATCATCCGCAATCTCACCATCCGCGACTCGTACGTGGACGGCGACTGGGACGGCAAGACGCAGGACTTCGACGCGATCCAGATGGACTCCGTCGACCACGTCTGGATCGACCACAACCGGCTCACGCGCATGGGCGACGGCCTGATCGACCTGCGCAAGGACAGCGAGTACGTCACGGTCTCGTACAACCGCCTCGAGAACCACAACAAGGCGTTCGGCATCGGCTGGACCGACCAGGTCAAGACGCAGGTGACCATCGACCACAACTGGTTCGGCGGCACCAAGCAGCGCAACCCCTCCGCCGACAACTGCGCCTACGCGCACCTCTACAACAACTACGTGTCGGCGCAGGTCGCCGACGGCGACCCGGTGTGGACCTACGGCAACTGGGCGCGCGGCAAGACGAAGATGGTCATCGAGAACAGCTTCTACGAGGACGTCCAGCACCCCTACCAGGCCGACGCCACGGCCGAGTTGGTGCAGCGCGGCTCGATCGTGCGGAACACGACGGGACGCCACGACGCGTGGGGCGCGGCCTTCGAACCGCGCGACTTCTATGCCTACCACCTCGACCCGGCGGCGGCGGTCCCGCGCCTGGTGAAGAAGTTCTCAGGACCGCAGAAGGCGATCGCCCCCTGACCCCACAGCACCTCGCACCACCCGATCCGTCCATCGGAAGAAGAGAGCCGACCATGAACATCACCATCCGTGGAAACAGAAACGCGAAGAGAAGCAGAAGCCGTCGCGCGGTGGCCGCCGTCGCCTTCACCGCCGCGTTCGCGCTGACCGCCACCGCCTGCGGCGACGACGGCAGCGGGGCCGGCGGGGACAAGGGCAAGGAGGGTTCCGGGAAGGGCGAGATCACCTTCTGGGACAACAACGGCGGTGTCCGCACCGACGTCTGGAAGGAGATCATCAAGGACTTCGAGGAGAAGAACCCGGACATCCACGTCAAGTACGTGCCGATCCCCGCCGAGAGCGTCCAGTCCAAGTACGACACGGCCATCCAGGGCGGCGGCCTGCCGGACGTCGGCGGTGTCGGCGCCGCGATGCTCGCCGGGATCTCCGCGCAGGACGCCCTGGAGCCGCTGGACCAGCGGCTGAGCGAAAGCTCTCTGGAGGGCGAGCTGAACCCGGGCATGGTCGACAGCGTCCGGGCGGCGGGCGGCGGCAACCGGCTCTTCACGGTGCCGACGTCGGCGAGCAACGGCGTGCTGTACTACCGCACCGATCTGTTCAAGGCCGCGGGCCTGGACGCCCCCACCACGTGGGGCAAGTTCTACGAGGCGGCCAAGAAGCTCACCGCCAAGGGCGACAACAAGTTCGGGTACACGATTCGCGGCGGCGAGGGTTCCATCGCGCAGGCGCTCGACGCGGCCTACGGCCAGTCCGGCATCGGGTCGTTCTGGGACGGCGAGAAGACCACCGTCAACGACCCGAAGAACGTGGAGGCGTTGAAGAAGTACGTCGCGCTCTACAAGAACAACACCCCCGCGGCCGACGTCAACAACGACTTCAAGAAGATGAACGCCCAGTGGGACACGGGCCAGATCGGCATGCTCAGTCACAACCTCGGCTCCTACACGGACCACGTGAAGGCGCTCGGTGAGGGCAAGTTCCGCGGTCTGCCCAACCCGACGACCGACGCGGGCGTCCGCGTCCAGGTCTCCAACCCGGTCGACGGGCTCGGCCTGTTCAAGTCCAGCAAGAAGAAGGCGGCGGCCTGGAAGTTCATCGAGTTCGCGGCCTCGCACAAGTCCAACAGCAAGTGGAACAAGTCGGCGGGCGCCATCCCCGCCAACACCGCGGCCTCCAAGGACGCCTGGGTGAACGAGGCCGAGCCCACGAAGCTGGCCGCCGCCGCCCTCAACGACGGCTCCCTGAAGGTCGTGCAGCTGCCGTACTACCTGCCGGACTGGAACACCATCAGCAAGACCGAAAACGAGCCGAACTACCAGAAGGTCCTGCTCGGCAAGATGTCCGCGAAGGACTTCCTCGACACCCTCGCCGAGCAGCTCAACAAGGCTCAGGCCGAGTGGAACGACCAGAACAAGTGACAGCGCGCCCCGCGCACGGTGTCGCCCGACGCCGTGCGGTCGCGGCCCTCGCGAGCCTTCCGCTCGCGGTGGCCGCGGCCCCGGCGGCGTTCAGCCACTCAAGAAGAGCCGCTCCCGAGAGCACGCTCTACATCGCGGGGGATTCGACCGCTGCCCAGAAGTACACCGACGCGGCGCCCGAGACCGGCTGGGGCATGGCACTCCCCTTCTTCCTCCGCGACCGTCTGAAGGTCGCCAACCACGCGATGAACGGCCGGAGTTCGAAGAGCTTCGTCGACGAGGGCCGTCTCGCCGCGATCCTGGAGGTGATCCGGCCCGGCGACCGGCTCC
Organism: Streptomyces rectiviolaceus; assembly: GCF_039533825.1. NCBI lineage: Bacteria > Bacillati > Actinomycetota > Actinomycetes > Kitasatosporales > Streptomycetaceae > Streptomyces > Streptomyces rectiviolaceus. The sequence goes on along the minus strand of NZ_BAAAUG010000024.1, from coordinate 64,773 downwards.
TCGTCCAGTTCGCGCACAACGACGAGAAGAGCGCCGACCCGACGCGCTACACCGAGCCCTGGTCCACGTACCAGGAGTACCTGAAGCAGTACGTCGACGGGGCGCGGTCCCGTGGCGCGCGCCCCGTGCTCGCGACCGCCGTCGAACGCAGGAAGTTCGCCGCGGACGGCACGGCGCTGCCCACCCACGGCGAGTACCCGGCGGCGATGCGGGCGCTCGCCGACGCCGAGGGCGTACCGCTGCTCGACGTCCAGGCCCTGTCGATCGCCCTGTGGCAGAGGCTCGGCGTCGAGGAGACCAAGGCGTACTTCAACTGGACCGCCACCGAGCAGGACAACACGCACTTCAATCCGCCGGGCGCGATCGCCGTGGCACGTCTGGTGGCGGCCGAGCTGCTGCACCGCGCGGTGCTCGCGCCGCGGGACGTGCGCCGTCTTGACGACGCGATACCCGACTCCTGGATCACCTGGCCGGAAGGACCGTGACGATGAGAACGACGAGAACGACGAGCAGGACTGACACGACGAACACGCCGCGCATGACGGTACGAAGATCTCTCACCCTGCTCACGGGGTGCACCGCGCTGGTCGTGGCCGTCACGAGCACCCCGGCCTCGGCCGCGGGCGCACACGACGTGCTGCCGCCGCGCGACGGCTGGGCGTCCGCCGACGGCGGGACCACCGGCGGCGCCGGGGCCGACCCTGCGCACACCTACACGGTCACCACCTGGGAGGAACTGCGGGCCGCGCTCGCGGACGACGCCGGGGCTCCCCGGATCATCAAGGTCAAGGGCACGCTGAACGCCACGGCCGCGGGCTGCGCCGCTTTCGAGGCCGATGGCTACGACTTCGACCGGTACCTCGCCGACTACGACCCCGCGGTGTGGGGACGTGACACGCCGGTCAGCGGCGCGCAGGAGGACCTGCGCGCGGCGTCGGCGACCCGGCAGGGCGCGGCGATCAAGGCGTACGTCCCCGCCGACACGACCATCGTGGGCGTCGGCAGGAACGCCGGGATCGTCGGCGGCAGCCTGCAGATCCAGGGCGTGGACAACGTCGTCGTCCGCGGCCTGACGCTGGAGAGCCCGCTGGACTGCTTCCCGCAGTGGGACCCCACGGACGGGGACAGGGGGGCCTGGAACTCCGAGTACGACAGCATGGTCGTCCACGGCTCGACGCATGTGTGGGTGGACCACAACACGTTCACCGACGGCGAGCACCCCGACAGTTCGCTGCCGTCCTACTACGGCGAGCTCTACCAGCAGCACGACGGCGAGCTGGACGTCGTGCGCGGCGCCGACCTGGTCACCGCGTCCTGGAACGTCTTCGCCGACCACGACAAGACGCTGATGATCGGCAACAGCGACAGCGCGGGCGCCACGGACCGCGGCAAGCTGCGGGTCACCCTGCACCACAACGTCTTCCGGGACATCGTCGAGCGGGCGCCGCGCGTCCGCTTCGGGCAGGTCGACGCCTACAACAACCATTACGTGGTCCCCGCGGGCGGCTATCAGTACTCCTTCGGCATCGGCCTGGAGTCCCAACTGGTCGCCCAGAAGAACGCGTTCACGCTTCCGGACGGGGTCAGCGCCGCGAAGATCCTCAAGAAGTGGAAGGAGGCGCCGGTCACCGCCGACGGCAACTACGTCAACGGCAAGCGTGTCGATCTCATCGCCGTCCACAACGCGGAGATGCCGGAGGAGACCCTCCAGTCGGGCGCGGGCTGGACACCGAGCCTCCGGACGCGGGTGGACGACCCGCGCGGACTGCCGGGACTGCTTGCGCGTCACGCGGGCGCGGGCAAGCGCAGCTGAGTTCCTCCCCTCTCCCCCTCACCCCGTACTGAGCCGCACAGCGAAGGATCAGCCATGCCCTCGCACTACTCCCCTACAGCCCATACAGCCCTCAGCCGACGTACGTTGCTCGCGACGGGCGCAGGTGTCGGCGCCGCCCTGGCCGTCGGCACCCCCGCCCGCGCCGCCGAACCCCGCCCCACCCGTCGCACGCTGTACGTCGACCCGGCGGGCCGCGGCGACCACACCACCGTCCAGTCCGCCGTGAACGCCGCGTCCGGCACAGGGTGGACGCTGGTCCTCGCCCCGGGCACGTACCGGGAGACGGTGACCGTGCCCGAGTCGAGTTCCGGACTCACGCTCATCGGCGCGAGCGGCGATCCACGCGACGCGGTCATCGTGTACGACAACGCGGCGGGCACCCCGAAGCCCGACGGGTCCGGCACCTACGGCACCAGCGGCTCTGCCACGACGACCGTGCGGGCCGCCGGTTTCACCGCCCACGCCCTCACCTTCGCCAACGACTGGCTGCGCGACGAGCACCCCGACTACACCGGAACCCAGGCCGTCGCGCTCAAGGCGACCGGCGACCGCTCGGCCTTCTTCCGCTGCCGCTTCCTGGGCCACCAGGACACGCTCTACGCCGACACCGCGGACCTGGGCTCCTTCGCCCGGCAGTACTTCAGCGACTGCTACGTGGAGGGCGACGTCGACTTCGTCTTCGGGCGGGCCACCGCGGTCTTCGAGCATTGCCGCTTCCACACCCTCACGCGGAGCGACCTGGCATCCGCCCCGTACGGCTTCGTCTTCGCGCCGTCCACCGCCGTCGCCAACCCGCGCGGCTATCTCGTCACCCGCGGCCGGGTGACGAGCGGCGCCCCTGACGCGTACTACAAGCTGGCCCGCCCCTGGGTCCCCAGCTCGGACACGACGGCCCGTCCCATGCTGACGGTGCGCGACACCCACCTGGGGCGCGGCATCGATCCGGTGGCCCCATACGCGAACATGCGCGACGCCTATCCCTGGCAGGCTCAGCGGTTCGCCGAGTACCGCAACAAGGGGCCGGGCGCGGTCGTCACGGCCCCGGCGAATCGTCCCCAACTCACCCGGGCCCAGGCCGAGTCCGCGACGCGCGCCACCTACCTGAGGGACTGGAAACCACCGAGGGATGGCCGCCTCTGAGCCACAGCCACAGCGCCGCCCCCGCGAACTGGAACGCGGCGATGCTCAGCGTCAGCCCGTCCGCGCCCAGCTTCCCGGCGAACACCCCGGTCAGGGCGGCGCCGCCCGCGGACGCGCCGATCTTCAGGCTGCCGCCGGTGGTGTTGACCTGGCCGAGGCGGTCCGGCGGCGACTCGCGCTGGCGGAGCATCAACGTCGCGGTGAAGAGCGGCCCCTCGGCCAGGCCCGCCCCCACGCACACCACCCATGCCCAGGGCAGTGACGGCACAAGCGCCAACGCGGCGACAGCCGTACCGAAGCCCAAAAGACCGGCGACCACTGCCCGTTCGGACCGGCCGGGCGTCAGCCACCGCGACGAGACAAGCGCCCCCACGAGGGATCCCAGCGCGAAGCAGGCAAGGAGTTGCCCGCCCGCCGCGGAGCCCGCCCCGATGTCCTGGCCGAGCAGTACCGCCGCCACCGCGAACCCGCCGTATCCGAACCACGCGAACATCGTCGACACGGTCAGGGCCCGCAGCACCCGGTTGCTCCCGAGCACCGAGAGCCCGCCCGCGACGACCCGCACGACACCCGTCCGCGTCCGCTCCGGCCGGGCCCGCGGCGGCGGGATCCGCAGCAGGGGAAGGACGAGCAGGCCGAGCATGGCTGCGGCCACGATCACGATCCCGGTGTGCCCTCCGCCCGCGAACGCGGCGACCATCGCGGCGAGACCCGGCCCGGCGATGGCCGCGCTGTTGTAGCTCGACGCCTCAAGGCCGTACGCGCGCGAGAGTCGTTCGGCAGGTACGAACCTCGGCAGCACGCTGGTGAGAGCAGCCACGACCGGCTCGACGCAGCCGACCACGGCGGCCACCATCAGCACGAGCACCAGCGGCGAGCGCCCCGCCGTCATCATGAGCAGGGCGGTCGCCACCGCGTAGCCGCAGGCCAGCGCGACCACGAGACGGCGCGGCCGGTCCGTCCGGTCAAGGGCATGGCCGATGACCGGCCCGCTCAGGACGTACGGAAGCGTCATCGCGGTCTGTACGAATCCGGCGCTCGCCGCGTCGCCGGTACGCGCCTGGACGGTGAGCACCAGCGCGGTCGCGGCCCCCTCGGCGGACACCCTGAGCAGCGTGGCGGCCGTCAGATGCAGGCGAAGCAACCGGGTCCCCCTGAGCGCTCTTCCCTGCGGAACCGATGCATGGGAAACGGATTCATGATGCATCGGTTCATGATGTACCGGCTCAGTCACTCGCCGCCGGTGTCAGGGAGATGTTCCAGAAATCGGCGTACCGGCCGCCGCGGCCAAGCAGTTCGTCGTGGCTGCCTTCCTCCACGATCCGGCCGCCGTCCAGGAAGACGACGCGATCGGCGCGCCGGACGGTGCGCATGCGGTGTGCGACCATCACGACCGTCCGTCCCGCCATCAGGCGCTCGATGCCCTCGTGCACGGCTGCCTCGTTCACCGGGTCCAGTGCGGAGGTCACCTCGTCCAGGAGCACGATGGGCGCGTTCTTCAGGAGCGCTCGTGCGATCGAGACGCGCTGGCGTTCGCCGCCCGACAGCAGTGCGCCGCCCTCTCCGACATGCGTCTGCCAGCCGCCGGGGAGCCGCTCGATCACCTCGTCCAGACGTGCCGCCGTGGCCGCCGCCCGCACCTCGGCCTCATCGGCGTCCGGGCGGCCGACGCGGATGTTCTCCTCGATCGTTCCGTCGAAGAGATAGACGTCCTGGAAGACGATGGCGATCCGCGCCATCAGCGCCTCCGTGTTGATGGCGCGCACGTCCACGCCTCCCACGCGTACCGCACCCGCGTCCACGTCGTGGAACCGCGCGAGCAGTTGAAGGAGGGTGCTCTTGCCCGCGCCCGAGGGCCCGACCACGGCGAGCCGCTGCCCCTGGGGCACGGACAACGACGCGTCGGCGAACACCGTGCGCTCCCCGTGCCGGAAGGAGACGGACGCGAACTCCAGGGCGTGGCCGTCCGGTTGGAGCGGCTCGGCCGGTTCCGGGAGTGGCTCGGTGCGCAGGACCGTGTCGAGTCTCAGCAGTACGGAACGCGCGCCGCGGAGCTTGCCCCCGATGTCCGAGAGCGAGAGCAGCGGATCCGCGCAGCGGGCGGCGAGGACCAGGATCGTCAGGACCTCCGCCACGCCGATGTCCCCTTCGAGCGCGAGGTAGGCGCCCAGGACAAGGAGCCCGGTGAACATCGCCTGCACGGTGAGGGTCAGGCCCACCGCGCCGGGCAGTGCCGACAGGGTGGAGCGGCGGGAGGCCCGCTCGACTTCCCGGAGCGAGTCGTCGAGCAGCCGGAAGCGTTCGGCCGTGCGGCCGCCGGCCCGCAGCACCGGTTGCACCTGGAGGTATTCGATGACCCGCCCGGTGGCCTCGTCGTCACGTGCGGCACGCTCCGCGTCGCCTGCCGCCATCGAGCGTGCCGTCCAGATCTGGATCGCCGCCACGACCGGCGCGGCGGCCAACGCGGCAAGGCCCAGCTGCCAGTTGAAGGCCAGCATCACGGCGACGATGGTCAGGGGCGTCACCGCGGCGGAGATGAACGGCCCGAGCAGATGCGCCATCACTCCCATCGCCTGCAGGACGCCGCGACTTGCCAGGACGGACAGCTCCCCGAGCCGGCCCGCCTCGTACCAGCCGATGGGCAGTCGGGCCAGGTGGTCGCCGAGCCGGTGGTACATGCCGCGCAGCATCGATGTCCCGACGAGGAACCCCGACAGATCGCTGATGTAGCGCAGTACGGCGTAGAGCGCGAAGGCGGCCCCCAGCGCGATCAGCCAGGGCCAGGCGTCGTCGGGCGTGGTGCCGAACAAGGCGCGCAGCACGGGGACCAGCAGTGCGTAGGACAGGCCCTCGGCCACCGCGGTCGCCGTCATCAGGGCCACGGTGCGCCGCAACGGCCGGGCGTACTCGCGTCCAAGGACGCGCAGGAGCATGCGGATCATCGGGGCTCGTCTCCTTGCGGAACACCACTGTGGGCTTCGACGTCATGGGCGGTGGCCGATCGGTGGGATCGCCAGAGCTCCGCGAACTTGCCGTCCTGCGCGAGGAGTTGGGCGGGCCCGCCGCGTTCGACGATCGCTCCGTCGTCCAGCACCACGACGGTGTCGGCGTCCGTGATCGTCTCCAGGCGATGCGCGATGACCAGAATGGTCCGCTCGCGCTCCAGCGTGGCCAGCGCCCGGCGCACGGCCTGTTCGGTCTGCGGGTCGGCGAAGGCGGTGGCCTCGTCGAGCACGAGGACGGGCGTATCGGCGAGCAGGGCGCGGGCGAGCGAGATCCGCTGCGCCTCGCCGCCCGAGAGGCCGGCGTCCTCCCCGATCACCGACTCGTAGCCGCGGGGCAGTTCGAGAATCCGGTCGTGAATGTTGGCCAGCCGGGCGGCGCGCACCACGTCCTCGCGGTCGGCGTGCGGTACGGCAAGGGCGATGTTGTCCGCGACCGACGCGCGCAGCAGACGGACGTCCTGGAAGACGAAGGAGACGAGACGGTAGAGCTCCCGGCTGCCGAGTTCGCGCAGATCGACACCGCCGATGGCGACCGACCCGTGCGTGGGGTCGAAGAACCGCGGCAACAGCTGCACCAGCGTGGACTTTCCACTTCCCGACGGCCCGACGATCGCGGTGACCGTCCCCGGTTCAAGGACCAGGTCGATCCCGCGCAGCACTTCATGCCCGGCTTCGTATCCGAAGCGGACGTCGCGCAGTTCCACCCGGTGCCCCCGCGGGGCGACGGGGTGGGCGGGCTCCGGCAGCGACCGCACGTCGAGCACGTCGCGGATACGGCCGACCGCGCGCCGGGCTGCCTGTATCTCGTCGAAGCCGTGGCCCAGGGCCGCCACCGGAGCGGTCAGGCCCAGGCCGAGCAGCAGGAAGGGCAGCAGGTCGGCCGGGGCCAGCTCGCCGCCGGTGATCAGGATTGCGCCACCGATCAGCACGACGAGCAGCACGAACGGCGGTGAAAGCACCAGCTGCATTCCCGCGGCGATCCGGGAGATGCCGTGCACCCAGCGGTGAAAGGTGCCGACGAAGTCGTCCGTGGCCGTGTGGAACCTGCGGTGGGCGCGCCCGGATCCGCCGAACGTCTTGACCACCGCGATGCCCTGCACGAACTCGACGACGGAACTCGAGATCCGTCCCATGGCCGCGTCGAACTCCTCCTGCTCGCGCAACCGGGTCGGCGTCATCATCAAGGGGACCAGCGCCACCGCGAGGACCATCGGTATCAGCGTGATCAGGGTGAGCCGCCAGTCGACGGTGAACAGATAGACCAGCGACACCAGCGGCACCACGAACGCGGAGACGAGCTCGCCGGGGGTGTGGGCGATGAACGGGTGCACGGCGCCCACGTCCTCCCCCACCACCTTGGCGAGTTCGCCGGTCCGGCGCCGGGAGAACCAGCCGATCGGTACGCGGCCGAGGCGGGCGGCCAGTTGCCTGCGGAACGTCAGTTGCACCTGCCCGTCGACGACGTGCCCGATGCCGGACGACGCGGCCGTGAACAGCAGCCGGACGAACAGACCGGCCGCGCCCGCGATGACGACGGCCCAGACATGACCGCGGTCGATCGGGCCCGGCGACAACAGGGTGCGCCCCAGTTCGACGACCGCCAACAGCGGTGCCAGACCCGCGACGGCGCCGACGACCTGGAGGATCACGACGGCGGCGAAACTCCGGGCGTGAGGGCGCAGCAGGGCGCCGCCTTTTGACTTTCGGAACATGTTCCGAAAGTAGCATCGAGGCAGGCCGCTGTGAACACGAAGGCCGAATCCGCACCCGTATCCAGGCGAAAGAGGGCGGCGCGGCATGATGGGACGATGCCCCCACCGCCCGCATCGCCCGCATCGCACGGCCGCACCGGCCGGCCGCCCCTGACCTCCCGCGCGCAGATCCTGGTGGCGGCCCGCGAGCTGATCGACCGGGACGGCTGGGAGAAGCTGACCATCCGCCGTCTCGCCGCGGAGCTCGGCATCGGGGCGACGACCCTGTACCACCACATCCAGAGCAAGGACGATCTCCTGCTCCTGCTGCTCAATCACCACGTCGCCCAGATCGAGCGCCCCCAACTGCCCGGCGACCCACGGGAGCGCATCGTCGTGGGCACCACCGCGCTGCACAACGCGCTCGCGGCCTGGCCATGGGCCGCGGAAGTCCTGTCGGCCGACGGTTTCGTCGGCCTCCTCGACGAATCGGCGATGTGGATGGTCGAAGCCATCGTGGCCGGAGCCGACGACCACGGATGCACACCCGAGCAGAGCGTCGACGTCTTCCGCAGCCTCTGGTACTACACGGTCGGCGAGGTGCTCGTCCGCGCCCACTCCGCCCGCCGGGAGGCCGCCGGCCAGCCCTTCGCCTACCGCGACGACCTGGACCCGTCCCAGGTGCCCCACCTGGCCGCCATCGGCGTCCGATGGGCCGCGCTCGCCGCACGGGACATCTACCCCCAGGGACTCCTCGCGTTCGTCGACGGGCTGCTCGCACGGGCCGCGTCGGCGACACCCTCCTGACCAAGGGTGTCGGGGATGCCCAGCTGTTCCCGGAGCACCGCGTGCCCCTTGTCCGTCACGGTGATGACGCGGGTCGTGCCCTTGCGGACGAGCCATCCGGCGTCGAGGCCGTGCTGGAAGAACGCGGCACCCACCGCCCCCGCCAGGTGCTGGCGCCGCTCCGTCCAGTCCAGGCAGGTGCGGACGTGGGCGCGGCGGGAGCCACGGGGGCGGTGGTCGTCGATGCCGAGGTCACGCAGCCATGCCTTGCCCGACTCGCTCAGTGAAGGCCCGTAGTCCCAGGTCAGCAGGGACCGTTCGGTCATGGCGTCGGTGATCGCGACGGCGACGTTGCCCGCCAGGTGGTCGTAGCAGGTCCGGGCGTAGGACAGCGCGCGACGGCGGTGTGCGTCGGCCAGCGAGCGGACCGGCACCGGACGCAGCGGGGCATGCGAGGCCAGGCTCTCGATCATCTCCGCGGTGGACGATCCCGCGAGGCGCATATACCGGTGCCGCCCCTGCCGCTCCGTCGACAACAGCCCACCGGCCACCAGTTGATGCAGGTGCCCGGTCGCCGTCGAGGGCGCGACCCCGGCATGCCGGGCCAGCTCGGTCACGGTCCAGGCGCGCCCGTCGAGCAGGGCCAGGCACATCGACGCGCGCGTGCGGTCGGCGAGCAGGCCCGCCAGGGAGGCCAGGTCGGGGCCGATGACGCCGTCAGCCGACGGGCTCGTGGGGTGGGGCTGGCTCATGGAAGTCATTGTGACGGGACGACGCTTCGGCGGTCACCGAAGTCTCGGCGCCCTAGCGTTCTGCGGCATGAACAGCACCACGACCCAGGACGTCGCCACGGCCGCCCCCGCGGCCCCCGCGGCCAACTCCGCCACCACCGGCGACCATCTCTCCATATCCCCGAGCATTCTCTACTTCGGCACCCCCGTCGCCCTGCTGACCACCGAGAACCCGGACGGCACGCCGAATCTCGCGCCCGTCTCCTCGGCCTGGGCGCTCGGCCACACCCTCGTACTCGGCCTGGGCGCGGAGGGGCGCACCGTCGCCAATCTCGCGGAGCGCCCCGAACTGGTCGTCAACCTGCCATCGGCCGACCTCTGGGCGGCGGTCGAGCGCCTCGCCCCGCTCACCGGCGCCGACCCGGTACCGGCGGGCAAGCGCGGGGTCTACCGCCACGAGGCGGACAAGTTCGCCGCCGCCGGACTGCATCCCCTGGCCTCCGAGGCCGTGGGGCCGCCGCGTGTGGCCGAGTGCCCGCTGCAACTGGAGGCCGTGGTGCGCGGCATCACGGCGGCCGGGCCCGCATCCGGCTTCCGGATCGTGGAGTGCGAGGTCGTCCGCGTGCACGCCGCCGCCTCCGTCGTGGTCCCCGGGACCCAGCACATCGACCCCGCCGCCTGGAATCCCCTGATCTACAACTTCCGGCACTACTTCGGCCTGGCGCGGCCGGAGCTCGGCCACGGGTTCCGCTCGCAGACGGCCTGACGCGTGTGCCGGTCGCGGGCCACCCATGACCGACCGGTCACGGGTGGCCCCGGTCCCGCGCCTACTGGTAACTGATGTCCGACGCGCTGTACTTGCAGTACGTCCCGTCGGGGCCACTGCCCGTCTCCTCGGGCTCGTCGCCGGAGTCGTTGCCCGTGAACCGGACACACGGCTCGATCTTCTTGTCGTCGTCGCCGTGGATGCGGATCTTACTCAGGGTCGCCGTGTCGCCGTAGTTGGTGTTGATGCCGACCAGGGACTTGCCGGGCGCCGTCACGTCCACGTCGTTGACGGTGATCGTGCGCTTGTACTGCTTGGAGCAGTTGCCGCAGGAGCGGACCAGCTTGCCGAAGTCCGAGACCTGGAATCCGGTGATGTTCAGCTTGCCCGCGCCGTTGAACTGGAGGACCTTGTCGTCGGCCTTCTTGGCGCCGCCGCCGGTCACGGTGTACGTCGAGCCGGTCGATGTGCCCTTGAAGGTGGCCGCGTCCTCGCCGACGTCCTCCCACCACACGTTCTGGATGGTGCAGCTGCCCGAGCAGTGCACGCCGTCCGCGGCCGGGGAGCCGAGCACGACGTTCTTCAGGACCGCGCCGTCCTTCAGCTTGAAGATCGGGTCCTGGCCCTCGTCCTGGCCGTCGCCGCCGAGGTCTCCGCTGCCGTAGAAGCGCTGGAGTCCGCCGTCGTAGGTGCCGGACACCTCGATGGTCTTGGTGACGGGCTTGTCGCCGGTGGGGGTCGGCCAGTCGGCCGCGGCGGTCGCCGCTCCCGCCGGGGAGAGCAGCATGTTGGCGCCGAGGGTGGCACCGGTCAGCAGGAGCGCACCGCCCGCCGCGCCCACGGCGCGGCGGCGGGTGAGGCGGCGCTTGCGGCTCTTGCGCAGTTCGGCTCGTTGCGTGGTCATGGGGACCGTTCTTTCGCTGGGGGGATGACCTTGCGTCTGCTGGTCTCCGCCCGGATGCGGAAGGTTGCCGCCCTGCGGGGAATTTCTCCCCTGGTCCCCGTGGCCCCCGTGGTCCCCGTGGCCCCAGTCGCCCCCGTGGTCTAGGAAGTGCGGGCGAAGTCGCCGCGTACCGCGGCCTTCTGGCCCGACGCTGTCGCCTCCGCCGCGTACGTGTCCTCGCCCGCGTCCCTGCCACCCTCGGCGTGGTTGTACTGGCCCGCGAAGACGTGCTCCCCCGCCGGGACGGTCCGGCCCGCCTTCAGCGTCCAGCGGTAGACGAGCTCACCGCCCTGTTCGCGCACGGAGACGGTGAAGTCGTCGACGGGCAGGGAGCGCCAGTTGCCCGCGTCGGTGACGCCCCCGGTCTGCGCCACGCGCAGTTCGACGGTGAGCGCGGTGAGCGGCTTCCCGGTCTTGAAGGTGAGGGTGCTCTGCGCCCAGAAGTCGTTGCTCTGCGGGTCGATGGAGCCGTCGCTCCAGAGGTAGCCGTCCTCGACGCTCTTGGCGTCCGGCGCCACACGCTGTGCGGAACGCGGGGGGTCGGACTTCTTCGGCGGCCGGTTCACGTCCTGACCCTTGTCCCTGTCCGGCGTGCCCTTGGTGGCTTTGTCCGACGACGGGTGCGTGGGCTCGGCCGGTGAACTCGGCCCGGCGTTCTCGTCGTCCGGTGCGGACGCGGAGGGGCTCGGCTCGGACGAGGAGTCGGGGGCGGGCGGTGTGCCCACGGTGCTCGGCGGCGGTTCCTCGCCCTGGACGACGGAGGCGACGGCGTAGCCCCCGAGCGCGAAGACGCCGGCCACGGCGGCCGTCGCGCCCACGATCCGAAGCCAGGGGGCGGGCCGTGGCAGCAGCCTGCCGCGGGACGAGGCACCGGGGTCGACGGCGTCGCGCTCCATGCCGCGCTCGACCCGGGCGAGCATCCGTTCCCGGTCGGGCCGGTGCTCGGCCGCGGCATCGCGCAGCTTTTTGCGTACGTCGTCCATCACTGCCTCCCTCCCACGAGTTGCGACGCGGCCCTGTCGCCCAGGAGCCGTTGCAGCTCCGCCATTCCCTTGGACGTCTGGCTCTTCACCGTACCGACCGATATTCCGAGGGTGAGCGCGGTGTCCTTCTCCGACAGGTCGAAGGCGTGCCGCAGGACCACACAGGCTCTCTTACGGAACGGCAGCGTACGCAACGCCTCCTGGACGTCGACGACCGCCGGTACGTCGGGGTCGTCGACGCCCTCCGCTCGCTGCCCCCAGAACAGCGCCACGCGGCGGCGCTCGCGGACGGCACTGCGGATGCGGCTGCGCGCCATGTTGGCGACGACACCACGGGCGTACGCGGCCGGGTGGTCGGCGGCGCGCACCCGGTCCCAGCGGTGCCAGAGCGCGACCAGGGCGTCGGCCGCCAGATCGTCGGCGGCGTCCTTCTCGCCGGTCAACATATGTGCGAGGCGGGCGAGTTCGGCGTAGTGCCGCTCGAAGAAGTCATGGAACTCCGCGGCGGCTGCGTCGTCGACGGCTGTCCCCACGGGTGACCTCTCTCTGTGTCTGCGCGGCGCCGCACGCGCGCCGGTGGCCCCCGTGCCGCCGAAGTGCGGTGCGCGAGCATAACAACGTCTGTGCGAGAGATCGAACAACGTCCGGGATTCCAGTCAAGTCTGAGCCAGGCGGTATGGGGTCATCTGGCACGGTTCACCTCCGCCCGACCCGTGGGCCGCACGATGAGGCGGTGGCCTCCGCCACGTTCGATCTGACGGAAAGTCACTTCCCCGCCCCCACCCCCGAATTGAACGGGACCGTTCCACGTTCATCCTTTCGTCACGGTTCCGTCACTTTGATCGCACAAGTCCCGCCAAATGCCTGGTCTTCCCGATACGGTCAGGCCCCTCGAAACACTTGGGGGGCTCATGTCGAACAACCAGCCACCGCCGAACCAACCGCCTTCCCCTGGAGCGATACCACCCGGGCATTCCGCCCCGCCCGGTCAGCCGAAATGGGCACGGAAGCGGGTCGCGATCCCGGTCGCGGTCGTCGTTCTGCTCGTAGGCGTCGGCATCGGCTCCGCCGGCAGCGACCAGAAGGACCAGAAGGACCAGAAGGAAACGAGCGCCGACGCGAAGCCGCAGCCGACGGTCACCGTGACGAAGACCGCGGCGGCAGCCAAAGACGCCAAGGCGAAGGCGAAGCCCCAGCCGACCAAGACCGTCACCAAAACCCCGAAGCCCAAAGCCCCGGCGAAGCCGGCCGAGGACGAAGCACCCGCCGGAAAGGTCGTGCTCAAGGTCTGGGGGTCGGCCCCCTCGGGCGCCGACATCAACTACGGCAGCGACAGCGACAGCCGCCAGGGCTCGGGCTTGCCGATGACGAAGACGCTGAAGCTGGACACGGAGGCGCTGTACTACCACGTGTCGGCGCAGCTGACAGGCGGCGGCAACATCAACTGCTCGGTGACCGTGAACGGCGAAACGAAGAAGGGCCACGCGGAGGGCGGCTACAACATCTGCTCCGCACAGCTCAACGGAGGAGTCACGGGCGGCTGGGAGTAGGGAAAGCGGGGACATACAAGCGGCAACCTTTCGCGTGCCCCGCGGCGACTGGGTCGAGGCACTGTCTCTCTCCCCGCAGGAGCACCCCATGCCCCAGCACCCGCACACCGAACCGCACCGCCGCAGAGGCCGAAGAGGACGGCGGGCCCGCGGTCGGGTCCTGATCACCGCCGTCGTCGCGGGCGCCCTCGCCGCCGGTGGGCTCATCGCCCTGTCGTCGACGTCGTCCGCGGCCACCACCCGGCAGGCCGAGGCACTTGACCGGGGTGTGGTCAGCGTGCACACCGACGCCGGGAACCTGGTCAGCTGGCGCTGGCTCGGCACCGATGACGACGACGTGGCCTTCAACGTCTACCGAGGGGGTACGAAGGTCAACTCATCGCCCGTCACCGGCTCGACGAACTACTTCCACGCGGGCGCCCCGAACAGCGCCGACTACACCGTGCGCGCGGTGGTCGGCGGCACCGAGCAGGGCGACTCCGTGCACGCGGTGCAGTTCCGCGCCGGGTACAAGGACGTGCCGATCACGCCGCCCGCCGGGGGCACGACCCCGGACGGCGTGGCGTACACGTACGAGGCGAACGACGCGTCCGTGGGCGACCTCGACGGGGACGGCGCCCTGGACTTCGTACTGAAGTGGCAGCCCACCAACGCCAAGGACAACTCCCAGTCCGGCTACACCGGCAACACGATCATCGACGGCGTCAAGCTGGACGGCACCCGCCTGTGGCGGATCGACCTCGGCAGGAACATCCGCTCGGGCGCGCACTACACGCAGTTCCAGGTGTACGACTACGACGGCGACGGCAGGGCCGAGGTCGCCACGAAGACGGCGGACGGCACGAAGGACGGCGCGGGCAAGGTGATCGGCAGCGCGTCCGCCGACCACCGCAACTCCGGCGGCTACGTCCTGGCCGGGCCCGAGTACCTGACCATGTTCGACGGGCGCTCCGGCGCCGCACTCGACTCGGTCGACTACGTCCCGGGGCGCGGCAACGTCGCGTCCTGGGGCGACAGCTACGGCAACCGCGTGGACCGCTTCCTCGCCGGAACCGCCTACCTCGACGGCAGCAGGCCGTCGCTGATCACGGCGCGCGGCTACTACACGCGCTCGGTCATAGCCGCCTGGGACTGGCGGAACGGGGCCTTCACACGGCGCTGGACCTTCGACACCAACTCCTCGTCGAACACCGGCAAGGGCTACGACGGTCAGGGCAACCACAGCCTTTCGGTCGCGGACGTCGACGACGACGGCAAGGACGAGATCGTCTACGGCGCGATGACCGTCGACGACAACGGCAGCGGGCTGTGGACCACCAAGCTCGGGCACGGCGACGCCGGGCACGTCGGCGATCTCGACCCCTCACGCACGGGTCTGGAGTACTTCAAGGTGTCCGAGGACAGCTCAAAGCCGGGCTCCTGGATGGCCGACGCCCGCACGGGACAGCGCCTGTGGACCACGGCTTCGGGGTCCGACAACGGCCGGGGCGTGTCCGCCGACATCTACGCCGGTTCGGCGGGCGCAGAGTCGTGGTCCGCGGCCGACAGCACCCTGCGCTCGCCGTCCGGGGCCTCGGTCGGCCGCGAGCCGTCCAGCGTCAACTTCGTGAACTGGTGGGACGGGGACACCACCCGCGAACTGCTCGACGGCACCCGGATCGACAAGTACGGCACGGGCGGCGAGTCCCGTCTCCTGACCGGGGCGTCCGTCGCGTCCGGCAACGGCACGAAGGCGACCCCCGCGCTCTCCGGCGACATCCTCGGCGACTGGCGCGAGGAGGTCGTGTGGCGCACCTCGGACAACAAGGCGCTGCGGATCTACTCCACCCCGCACGAGACCAAGACGAAGATCACCACGCTGCTCCACGACATCCAGTACCGCACGGCGCTCGCCTGGCAGAACACCGCCTACAACCAGCCCCCGCACCCGAGCTTCTTCATCGGCTCCGGCATGGCGAAGGCGCCGCGCCCGGTGGTGTCCACCCCCTGAGAGCCTTAAGGGCCCTGAGAGGCGCCTACTTCGCGTACAGCAGCGTCCCGAAGCCCAGTTGGTCGAAGCCGCCGCTGTTCGGGCCGTAGTCACCACCACCGCCCTCCGGGCGCACCTTCTCCGCGAGGGCGGTGATGTACGGCACGGACAGCCTGCGGCGGCGGGCGTAGTGGAAGTGGAGGAGATCCCACACGGGGCGGGCCTGGCCACGGCCCGCGTCGGAGATGACGGTCTGCTCGCGGTAGGCGCAGTTGGTGCCGGTCCCCCAGGTGTACTTGGTGAACGGCACCTCCTGGCCCAGGTTGTACTTGGCGACGTACTGGGCGGCCTTCATGAAGCGGTTGCCGTCGTAGCCGTACAGATCGTCACCCTGGTTCCAGGCCATCTCGCAGATGGCGCCCATCAGGCCCATGCCCATCACGGTGTGGCCCTGATCGCGGCCCGACTCCTGCCACTGGGCCAGGCCTTCGCCGTCGTACACGAAGGGGACGGCCTTCTTGATGGCGCCGTTGCCCGTGCCGTTCTTGAAGTAGTCGACCGCCCGGTCGTACTTGGCCTTGTCGTCGCAGAGGATGCCGATCGCCATGACCGACGCCATGGTGCACAGGTCCCAGTTGGCCCAGTAGTTGGTGATGCAGGCGCCGTTGTGGTTCTTCAGGAAGTCGTCGTTGAGGGGGTAGAAGACGTTCAGGAGCATCGTCTTGAACCGGTCGAGGTCGAACCCGGCGTAGCCCCGCATGAGTTCGGCGGCGTTGGCGAACTGGTAGCCGTAGATCCCCGCGGCCAGGAACCGGTCGGCGTTGCCCGTCACCTGGGTGAGCGTGGCTGACCAGGCGTTGAGGATGTCGCGCGCGGTGTCGCCGTGCGCGGCCGAGCCGCTTATCCGCCAGCGCAGAGCGTTCTGGTACGCGGCGTGGATGTCACGGTAGAGGGTGGGGTAGTTCTGGCCCGCGCCGCCGCGGATGATCACATCCCGAGGGCTGGCCTTCCAGGTGGCCGCGGAGAGGCCGTTGGCCGTCAGCTTCTGCCAGCCGGGCGTCCAGGGCGCCGCGCCCGCGGCGACCTTCACCTTGGCCCGGTTGAGGTCGCCCGCGTTGTGCAGCATGCCGGGGTGGGCGAAGGCCGCGGGGGCGGCGTCCGCCTTCTCGTCGGTGAGGGCGATCGTGGCGGCGNCCGCCGGCCGCGCCCGCGACGACGAGGCCACCGGTGATCTTGAGCATGCCGCGACGGCTGAGCCGATGTCTGTTGTCGTGACCCATGGGGGGCTCCTTGATACGTACGGGGGGGGGTGCGGTCACGCAGGAGACGGGGCGGGAGGGCCGCCGATAACAGAAATCGGCTCCCCGTCGGCGTGCGCCCTTCGTCAGCCCTGTGTCAGCTCTTCTTCAGCCCTTCGTCAGCCCTTCGCGGGCCCAGGCCCCGAACTCGCCCGCACCGTCAACTCCGGCACGAGCAGGGCCACTTCATCGACGTCCTGCCCCCGCAGCTTCGCGACGACGCGCTCCACCGCCTGCCGCCCCATCTCCTGTGCGGGGATGGCGACGGAGGTGAGCCGCACCGAGGCCTGGGTGGCGACCTGGTCGGGGCAGATGGCGATGACGGAGACGTCTTCCGGGATGGCGCGGCCCTGCCGACGCAGGAGGCTCAGGAGGGGTTCCACGGCCGACTCGTTCTGCACGACGAACCCCGTGGTGCCGGGGCGTTCGTCGAAGATCCGGGCCAGGGTCGCCGCGAGCGCGTCGTACGTCCCCTCACAGGGCCGGTGCAACACCCGCACGCCGAGCTCCCCGGCCCGCGTGCGCAGGCCGTCCAAGGTGCGCTCGGCGAACCCGGTGTGCCGTTCGTACACGGCGGGCGCCTCGCCGATCACGGCGATCTCGCGGTGGCCGAGCCCGAAGAGGTGCTCGACGCACTGTGCGCCGGTCGCCACGAAGTCGAGGTCGACGCAGGTCAGGCCCGTGGGGTCGGCGGGGAGACCGATGAGGACGGCGGGCCGGTCGGTCTCGCGGATCAGCGGAAGCCGCTCGTCGTGCAGCTCCACGTCCATCAGGATCATGGCGTCGGCGAGCGCGCTGCCCTCGATGCGGCGGACCGCCTCGGGGCCCTCCTCGCCGGTCAGGAGCAGCACGTCGTACCCATGGGTACGTGCGGTGGTGGCGACGGCGATGGCTATCTCCATCATCACCGGCACATACATGTCGGTGCGCAGCGGCACCATCAGCGCGATGATGTTGGACCTGCTGCTGGCCAGGGCGCGGGCGCCCGCGTTCGGGTGGTAGCCGAGCTCCCGGATGGACCGTTCCACGCGGTCCTTGGTGGAGGCGGAGATGGACCGCTTGCCGCTGAGTACGTAGCTCACCGTGCTGGCCGAGACTCCGGCGTGGTGGGCTACCTCGGCGAGGGTGACCATGCGGCTCTCCCAGACAGTTCGACAGGTCGTGAGGCGGTGGCGAAGCGCTTCGACTTGGGGCCACCTTGACCCTAGAGGGACACCCATGCGCTGTCCATAGATGCGTCGAAGCGCTTCGACTGGCCTTGTCAGCCAGCGGAGTTGCCGTCGCCGTAAACGATGCCACGACCGTTCGTGGACACGTACACCCGCCCGTAGATCCGTGGATCACCGGTGATGGCCGCGCCGGTCCAGCCCCACTGGTGGGCGTCGTCGTTGATGCGCACCCAGCTCTCGCCGGCGTCGGTGGAGCGGAAGATGCCGCGCACCCCGTCGATCTTCGCACTGGTGTAGAGCGTCTGATGGTCGGAGCCGGGCGCGGCCTTGCCGAAGCCGATGGTGTCGGCCTCCTCGACGCCCTGGACCCGGGTGAATCTCGCGCCGGAGTCCGTCGAGTGCCACAGGCCGTACGTCCCGCCGGTCTTTCCGCCCGCGAGCCAGATGTCGCCCTTGGAGCCGGGCACGGCCTTGAAGCGCACCGCACCTTCCGCCGGAAGACCGGTGGACGCCTTCGCGGCGAAGCTCGCTCCGCCGTCCGTACTGACGTAGAACGTGCCGGACTTGAAGCCGTAGAACGTCTTCGGGTCGCTCCGGTCGGACTCGACGACCGCGCCCTGCGGGATGCCGGTGGACGCCGTCCAGGACGCGCCCCGGTCACCGCTGGTGTGCACGCCCGCGCCGTCCGGACTCCATACGAAGCCGCTGCCGTCAGCGGACGTGGCGACCGTGCCACCGCCCGAGACCCCTGAAGGCTCTTTGCCCGCCGACCAGTTGGCGCCGTTGTCGCGGGAGAAGGCGATGCGCGGCCCGCTGTCGAGCTGGCCGACCCGCACCACCGTGTCCGGGTCGGACTCGGCGTAATCGATGCTCGTCGTGGTGGTGAAGTTGGGCTCGGTGTACATCAGGGGCGGCACCTTGGTGACATCCGTGTGGCGGAAGCCGCCGATGTCGCCGAGCGCGCTGAGCAGCGGCGCCCCGGAGGGTGGCGCCACGAGGTCGTTGACGGCCGTCTCCTCGAGTCCCTTCACCATCGGGGCGATGGTGAACTTGCCTCCGCTGTCCCACTGTTGGAGGTTTCTGGTGCCGTAGACCGTGGCCCCGGTGCCGTACATCATGCGGTCCGAGTCGAAGGGGTCGATCTCCAGGGCCTCGGTCATCCAGCCCAGTTTCGGGCTCTGTTCGGGCGGGGCGGGGTTCGCGCCCCACGACAGCCACGGCACGGAAGAGACGTCCATGGTGTAGCGGTTGGTGCGCTCGGGATAGGCGGCGTAGTTCCAGGCGCCGGTCCAGCTTCCCTCGCTGTCGGTGGAGCGGAAGATCTGGGTGTCCGGGAACCAGGAGCTGTAGCCGGTGACCATGACGGTGCCCGGATGCTGCCGGTCGACGGTCAACCCGCTGTAGCCGTAGTACGTGTCGGCGTCGGTGGCGGGGCTGATGTTCTTCCACTCTCCGGTGCGGGTCGCGTACCGCCACACCTGCCCCTTGCCGCCGTCGTACGGGCCGCCCTTGTCGCTGTAGGCGAGGTAGAGATAGCCGTTCTCCGCGTCGAGCACGCCCTTGTGGGCGAGGTGTCCGGTGGGCTGGTCCGCGAGCCGGGACCAGGTGGCGCCCGCGTCGGTCGAGCGGTAGACGGCGTTCTCCTTGTCGGCGACGCCCACGTAGACGGTCTTGGTGGGTGAGCCGGACGCGCCCGTCGACTCGTCGAAGGTGACCCAGGCGATGCCCTGGTTGTCGGAGGCGTAGCCGGTCGTGTCCCCCGGATCCTGCTGGTAGTTGCCGGGGTTGGGGAACGCGGTCACCTCCGACCAGGTCGCTCCGGAGTCGGTGGAGCGCCACAGGCCGTGGCCGCTGGGCGCACCGAGGTAGAGCACGCGGTTGTCGTGCGGGTCGACGGCGAGGCGTTCGCCCATGCCGCGGCCCGGCATGTTGCCGCCCAGCTTGAAGGGCAGGTCGGCCTTCTTCCAGGTCTCGCCCCGGTCGGCCGAGCGCATGACGGCGCCCTTTCCGGGGTCCCAGTCGTTGGTGTACGTGCCGACGGCGGCGTACACCTTGTCCGGTTCGACGGTGTCGGAGGCGAGGGAGACGACCCCGGTGTGGCCCCAGTCGTCCCAGCCCACCGAGTCGAGCAGCGGCTTCCAGGTCTGGGACGACTCCTGCCAGCGGTAGGCGCCGCCGATGTCGGTGCGGGCGTACGCGAGGTTCTTCTCGGCCCGGTTGAAGACGATTCCGGGGACGAAGCCGCCGCCGTCGACGCGGACGTTCTTCCAGGTGTACGGGGCCGATGCCTTCTCCTTGGCGTCGTCGGCCCCGGAGGACGGGGCGGCCACGAGCAGCAGCCCCGGGATCAGACAGAGGGCGCCGAGCAGCTTCCCGCCGCGCGTCGTACGCGCGCTCACTGCGACCCCGACCCCGGTTCGAGCAGCTCCGCGTACGCCCCCATGGCGAGCGCGATGTCGGCCTGCGCCCAGAAGCGGTGGTACGTGAACTGCGGCGCCGCTCCCCCGGCGAGATAGGCCTCGACCTTCGGCCAGTCGGGGTCGTCGCGGTAGAAGGAGCGGATGGAGGTAAAGTCGGACGCGGAGTTGACGGTGTCGCCGTTGGGCATGGTGCCGGTCCAGCCGTTCGGGACGTACACCGCGTCGTCGAACCGGTTGTAGTCGGCGCGGGTCTCGGGCACGGCGATGCCGAGGGGGTCCTGGTGGTGCTGCCACATGCCGTCCAGGAGCGCCTTGGCCGTGGTGGCGGCCGCGGTGTGGCCGGTGGCGGCGGCGTAGTACGTGAGGGTCTTGGCGTAGGCGGCGGCCACGCCCACGTCGTTGGTGCGGTCGACGACGGAGACGTGAAGTCCTGTGTTGGCTCTGGGATTTGACGGGGTCCAGGTGTCGGGCTTTCCGGACCACTTCAGGGTCGAGGGGAAGGTGTAGGTGCCGTCTGCGGCGATCTTCGTCTCGGACAGCGCCCACGCCACCCACTTGTCCATGACCGTCCTGGCCGCGGGGTCGTCGGTCTCGTGGAGGTACTCGGCGACCCGCTCCATCGACCAGGCCTGGAAGCCGAACCACTGGTTGGACGGAGGGTCGTGGTAGACGGGCTTCTCGTCGTAGGCCATGCCGTAGAAGGTGGGGGTGCCGGCCGGGGGCTCGGCGTAGCGGCCCTGCCAGCTGTTGGTGGCGCCGCCCGCGATGGCGCCCTCTGCGGACTGCAGCCAGCGGTAGAACTCGATCTGCCGGGTCAGGCTCTTGGTCCAGTCCGCCTTGCCCGAGGCCGACTTGGGGGCGAGCGGGGCGTAGGCACTGAGGGCGAAGGCGGCGAGGGGGTTCTGGTAGCCGCCGTGGCTGTGGCTCGATCCGATGCGCCAGGCCCAGCCCGCGGAGGTGTCGGTGGCGCCGCCCCAGGCGTAGTACCAGGACAGGAGGTAGTGCGAGCTGTTCTTGCCGCTGCCCGGCGCGCAGCCGGACGGGTCGGCGCAGTCGCCGATGGTCTTGAAGTACTTGTCGAACAGGGCGTAGCGCAGGTAATCGCCCATCTTGGCCGCCTTGGCGACCGTCGCCGCGACGTCGGACACCTTGCCCTGGGCCGAGGCCCAGACGTGCGCCCAGTAAGCGGCCTGTACGGCGCGGGCGTCGGCGTCGGGGGCGTTGGTGTACTTCCACTGCTTGGCGTACGAGGCGTCGCCGGTGAACAGGTCGAGGTAGCCGTTCGGGCCGCCGTGGGTGAACTCGTCGCGGGTGGGGTGCGGGACGGTCTCCCAGACCGACTCCTGGGGGCCGCGCTGGAAGGTGTTGATGTAGACGGGCCCCGCGGTGTCGCCGCCGTAGCCATAGACGTTGTCGACGTCCTGGAGCCAGTGCATGCCGTAGACGTCGTCGGTGCCGTAGGCGCTCTTCAGCTCGGCGGCGATCGGGTCGGAACCTGCCTGGATCGCGGGGTCGAGCCGGGCGGGGTACTGCGCGGGCTGATCGTGTTCGGGGGCGTACGTGGCTGGTTTCGCCGCATTGTAGAAACTGTTCGTCGGCTGGTCGGCATGGGTCGGGATCATGAATTTCTCCATGGTTTCCCAGGCCGCGTTGAAACGTGTCCAGTCGCCGCTGACCTTGCCGTACATGGCTTGCAGCCAGAGCAGATAGCTGTATGCCTCGGATGTCGTCTCGTGCCCGTGGTCGGGGGCTTCGACAATGAGGGTTTCGACGGAGTGGTACGGAATACCGTCCGGCGAGAAATAGCCGTTCGCGGAATCGGTGATCTTCGCGTAGAGGTCGAGGAAGCGCTGTTCGTACTCGCTGGCCGCGGCCGCGGCCTGGACGCTGTGACCTGCGGGGTTGAGGGCCACGATGACGGGGGCCAGCGCGGCTCCGGCACCGAGGGCCAGCAGGTTGCGGCGGCTGATTTCCGGTCTGGAGGGGCCGGGGCGGGGAGCAGGGGGGAATGCGGACATGCGGGGATGTCTCCTGACGGCTCGATGGGGGGCGTGCTCAGCTCGGGGATCCGGCTAAACAGTGGGAGTGCCGGTGGAGCACCAGTGGAAGCATCAGTGGGAGCGCTCCCAAAATTCAGCCGGACGGGCCCGATGTCAAGAGCCCGCACACGAAAGGGAGTTGTCGAATGAATTCGACAGCGGCGATCCGGAGAATCTGAGAAACCCGCCAACCTTTCTGTTCTCGGCGCCGACTTCCTGCTAGCTTCCACGGCACCAGTGGGAGCGATTCCGGTTCAATCCGAGGAGTCGCTCATGCCCCGTCCCCCGCGCCGTCGCCCGCGTCTGTTCCGCACCCTTGCCGTGCTTGCGGGCGCCATCCTGATCGCCGCCGGACTCGCGATGCCCTCCGCCCTGTCGACGGCGGGCGCCGCGCCCGCCGCGGCGGCACCACCACCCGTTCTGCACGCCGAGGGCAACCGGCTCGTCGACGCCGAAGGCGCCGCGCACCGGCTGCTCGGAGTCAACCGCTCCGGCGGCGAGTTCGCGTGCGTCCAGGGCTACGGCATCTTCGACGGCCCCGTCGACGACGCCTCCGTCCAGGCCATCGCGGACTGGAAGGCCAACACCGTACGCATCCCGCTCAACGAGGAGTGCTGGCTGGGAACCGACAACATCGACCCGCGCTACGCGGGCACCAACTACACATCCGCCATCGAGGACCTGGTACAGCGCGTCCAGGACCACGGCATGACCCCGATCGTCGAACTGCACTGGTCCCACGGCCGGTACACCGGCAACTCGGCGGGCTGCTCGGACGTGCACGCCAGCTGCCAGAAGCCGATGCCGAACGCGCAATACACGCCCGCGTTCTGGACCTCGGTCGCAAGCACCTTCAAGGACGATCCGGCCGTCGTCCTCGACCTGTTCAACGAGCCCTATCCGGACCGCGCCACCCCCACCACCGAGCAGGCCTGGGACTGCTGGCGGGACGGCGGCACCTGCCCCGGCATCGACTACGAGGTCGCGGGCATGCAGGACCTGCTCGACGCGGTGCGCGACACGGGCGCGAAGAATCTCGTGCTCGCGGCCGGCATCGCGTACTCGAACGATCTCAGCGGCTGGCTGGAGCACGCGCCCACGGACCCGGCGGGCAATCTCGCCGCGGCCTGGCACGTCTACAACTTCAACGCCTGCTCCACCGCGAGCTGCTGGGACGCCCAGCTCGCGCCCGTCGCCGCCGAAGTGCCGCTGGTGGCGGGCGAGATCGGCGAGAACACCTGCTCCCACGGCTTCATCGACTCCGTCATGGAATGGCTCGACTCGCACCAGGCCTCCTATCTCGGCTGGACCTGGAACACCTGGAACTGCTCGTCGGGCCCTGCCCTGATCAGCTCCTACGACGGCACACCCACCGCGTTCGGCGCCGGGCTCCGCGACCACCTGCGCGCGCTCGACACCTGACCCACACGCCCACACGCCCACACCAGAGAGGAACCACCCCCACCATGAGCCGCACCCCCTCCAGGCACCGCAGATCCCGCGTTCTCGTGGCCGCCCTGGCCACCCTCCTCGCCACCACCGGCGGCACCGCGCTCGCCGTGAGCGACAGCGGAGGCAGCGGAGACAGCACCACCCGAGCCGCCGCCCGCGTCGACAATCCGTACGTGGGCGCCAAGCCCTATGTGAACCCCGAGTGGTCGGCGAAGGCCGCCGCCGAGCCGGGCGGCGATGCCATCGCGGACCAGCCCACCGGCGTCTGGCTCGACCGGATCGCCGCGATCGAGGGCGCAGGCGACTCGATGGGCCTGCGCGACCACCTCGACGAGGCAGTCCAACAGGGCGCGGGCGTCATCCAGTTGGTCATCTACAACCTGCCGGGCCGGGACTGCGCCGCGCTCGCCTCCAACGGCGAGCTTGGCCCCACCGAGATCGACAAGTACAAGACCGACTACATCGACCCGATCGCGGAGATCCTCGCCGACACCAAGTACGCGAACCTGCGCATCGTCACGACCGTCGAGATCGACTCGCTGCCCAACCTGGTCACCAACACCGGCAGCCGTCCCACCGCGACGCCCGAGTGCGACGTGATGAAGGCCAACGGCAACTACGTGAAGGGCGTCGGCTACGCGCTGCGCGAGCTCGGCGCCGTGCCGAACGTCTACAACTACGTGGACGCGGGTCACCACGGCTGGATCGGCTGGGACGACAACTTCGCCGCCTCCGCGCAGGTCATGCACCAGGCGGCGACCGCCGACGGCGGCAGCGTCGACAACGTGCACGGCTTCATCACCAACACGGCCAACTACAGCGCCCTGAAGGAGAACAACTTCAAGATCGGCGACAACGTGAACGGCCGGTCGGTCCGCGAGTCCAAGTGGGTCGACTGGAACCGCTCCGTCGACGAGCTCTCCTTCGCCCAGTCGTTCCGGGGCCAGCTCGTCTCCACCGGCTTCCGGTCCGACATCGGCATGCTGATCGACACCTCCCGCAACGGCTGGGGCGGCACGGCACGGCCCGCGGGTCCCGGCGCCACGACGGACGTCAACACCTATGTCGACGGCGGCCGTTACGACCGTCGCATCCACATCGGCAACTGGTGCAACCAGTCGGGCGCGGGCCTCGGCGAACGGCCGAAGACCGCCCCGGAGGCCGGCATCGACGCCTACGTGTGGATCAAGCCGCCGGGCGAGTCCGACGGGGCGAGCAAGGAGATCCCGAACGACGAGGGCAAGGGCTTCGACCGCATGTGTGACCCGACGTACGAGGGCAACCCCCGCAACGGCTTCAACCCCTCGGGCGCACTCCCGGACGCGCCGATCTCCGGGAAATGGTTCTCGGCCCAGTTCCAGGAGCTCCTGAAGAACGCGTATCCGGCGCTGTAACGCGCGCGGGCGGCAACCTCGCGGGGGCGGGCGGCGACTTCCCGTCGTACCGCCCCCGTCCAACTCCCCTTCGGGACAAGGGGAGTCACGTACACCATCCAAGGAGCCCGGAGTGAGCCGCACCCCGAACCGCGCCCCCACCCCCTTCCGGCGCAGAGCCCTCGTCGCTCTGCCCGCCGCCGCCCTGCTCGCCCTCATCCCGAGCAGCGCGACCGCCTACCCCAACCCCGGCCAGGTCACCGGCGACATCGTCGTGCACGACCCGACCCTGGCCCGCACCTCAGCGGGCAAGTACCTGCTCTACTCGACCGGCGACGGCCTGCAACTGCGCACCTCCACCGACCGGGTGGCCTTCGGCCGCAGCGGCTCCGCCTTTCCCACGCGGCCGAGCTGGTGGAACAACTACAACTCCACCGGTGATGTCTGGGCACCCGATATCTCGTACCACGGCGGCAAGTACCTGATGTACTACTCCGTCTCGTCGTTCGGCTCGAACAAGTCGGCCATCGGCCTCGCGGCCTCCACCACGGGTGAGCCCGGCTCCTGGACCGACTACGGCGCCGTATACACCTCGACCACGTCCAGCGACTACAACGCCATCGACCCGAACCTCTTCGTCGACGACGACGGCAAGTGGTGGCTGTCCTTCGGCTCCTGGTGGACCGGGATCAAGATGATCAGGGTCGACCCCTCGACGGGCAAGCAGTACGCGGGCGACACCGCCCGGCGTTCGCTCGCCTCGCGGCCCACCGGCACCAAGGCCGTCGAAGCGCCCTACATCGTCAAGCGGAACGGCTACTACTACCTCTTCGCCTCGTACGACACCTGCTGTGCGGGCACCAGCTCCACGTACAAGATCAAGGTGGGCCGTTCCGCCGCCGTCACCGGGCCGTACGTCGACAAGAACGGCGTCGGCATGATGAACAACGGCGGCACCCCGGTCCAGGAGAGCCACGGCCGCTACATCGGCCCCGGCGGCCAGTCGATCCTGAAGGACTCCGACGGCGACCTGCTCGTCTACCACTACTACGACGGCCAGGACAACGGCACCCCGAAGCTCGGCGTCAACCTCCTGAACTGGAGCTCCGGCTGGCCCGTCGCCCACTGATCCCGGGCGGGACGCAACGAAAGCGGGCGCGGCGGCAACGTCCGCCGCGCCCGCGGAGACAGGGAAGGGGGCGGGATCGACCCGCCCCTCGAATGACCGGAGGACGACTCATGCACAGAGCGCGCAGGACGAGCGCGGGACGCGTCTCGGCGGCGGCGGTGGCCGGGGCCGCGATCATCGGGGTGGTCGCCTGGAGCGGGAACGCCGCCGAGCCCGGTGACACCGCGGCCGACAGACCGGCCGCGGNGCGGCTCCGATCGGCTTCGGTGCGGGCACCACAGGCGGCGGCAACGCCACCGCCACCACGGTGAAGTCGCTCGCGGCGTTCAAGGCGGCGGTCGACGGGGACGGCGCCAAGGTGGTGAAGGTCGACGGTCTGATCTCGCTGTCCGGCCAGGTCGACATCGGCTCCAACACCACGGTGCTCGGCGTCGGTTCGGCCTCCGGGTTCACCGGCGGTGGTCTTCGCATCAAGGAGGCCACCAACGTCGTCGTACAGAACCTCAACATCAGCAAGCCGCTCGCGCCGGCCGACGGCATCACGGTCCAGGAGTCCACGAAGGTGTGGATCGACCACAACTCCTTCTCCGCGGACCGCGAGCACGACAAGGACCACTACGACGGCCTGCTCGACATCACGCACGCCTCCGACGACGTCACCGTCTCCTGGAACACCTTCAAGGACCACTTCAAGGGCTCCCTCGTCGGGCACAGCGACAACAACGGCGACGAGGACACCCGCCACCTGAAGGTCACCTATCACCACAACCACTTCAGCAACGTCTACTCGCGCATCCCGAGCCTGCGCTTCGGCACCGGGCACTTCTACGACAACTACGTCCAGGGCGCGGACACCGCGGCACACTCCCGGATGGGCGCGCGGATGCTGGTCGAGAACAACGTCTTCCGTGACACGAAGGTCGCCGTCACGACCAGCCGCAGCAGTGACGTGGACGGATTCGCGGTCGCGCGCGGCAACGACCTCGGGGGCGCCGCCACCGAGATCTCCCAGGTCGGCGACTTCACCAAGCCGCCGTACGCCTACACGGCCGAGCCCGCCTCGTCCGTCGTCGGCACGGTGACGGAAGGGGCGGGCGCGGGCAAGCTCTGACCCGGGCGGGCCGAGAGGCTCAGCCCAGCCGGATCACGTTCCACGACAGCGGCTCCAGGACGGCGTTCAACGTGCCGTCCTGGAGTGCGGTCCCGGTGACGCCGTGCGGGGTGACGCGCTCGGGCTCCGTGAGGGTGTTGCGGGCGTCCGGGTCCGCGTCGGCGAGGGCGCTGTGCTCCATGACGTCCGTCAACTCAATGCCATGCAGGGCGACTTCGAGCGGCAGCGGTTCGCTCTGGCTGCGGTTGACCGCGAAGACGGTGACGGTGCCGTCGGCGGCGCGGACGGCCGTCGCGTGCAGCAGGGGGACCTCGCCGAACTTCGGCGTCTCGTGCACGGGCGATTCCACGCGTACGTCGAGGACCTGGCCGCGGCCGTGCCGCGAGGCCTGCGCGAAGGGGAAGAAGGTGGTCTGCCGCCAGGCCGGGCCGCCCGGCTCGGTCAGGATCGGCGCGATGACGTTGACCAGCTGGGCCAGGCAGGCGACGGCCACCCGGTCGGCGTGCCGCAGGAGGGCGATCAGGAGCGAGCCGACGACGACCGCGTCCGTGACGGTGTAGTTGTCCTCCAGGAGGCGCGGGGCCTCGGGCCAGTCGCGCAGGCTCTCCTCGACCTCGGGGTGCGGCCTGGACTGGTACCAGACGTTCCATTCGTCGAAGGAGAGGTTGATCTTCTTCTTGGACTTCAGGCGGGCGCCCACGTGGTCGCAGGTGGCGACGACGTTCTCGATGAAGGACTCCATGTCGACGGCGGAGGCGAGGAACGAGTCCCGGTCGCCGTCGGTCTCTTCGTAGTAGGCGTGCAGGGAGATGTGGTCGACGAGGTCGTAGGTCTCGGCGAGGACCGTGGCCTCCCACTCGGCGAAGGTCTCCATGGACTGGCCGGAGCTGCCGCAGGCGACCAGCTCGACGTCCGGGTCGATCTGGCGCATCGCGCGGGCGGTCTCGGCGGCAAGGCGCCCGTACTCCTCGGCGGTCTTGTGGCCCGTCTGCCAGGGACCGTCCATCTCGTTGCCCAGGCACCACATGCGGATACCGAAGGGGTCCTTGTCGCCGTGCGCGGCACGGAGGTCCGAAAGGGCGGTGCCGGAGGGGTGGTTGGCGTACTCCTGGAGTTCCAGGGCCTGTTCGACGCCGCGTGTGCCGAGGTTCACGGCCATCATCGGTTCGGCCTGCGGGCCGATCTTGCGCAGGAAGGCGATGTACTCGGAGAGCCCGAAGCGGTTGGTCTCCGTGGAGTGCCAGGCCAGGTCGAGGCGGCGCGGCCGCTCGTCGGCGGGACCGACGGAGTCCTCCCACTTGTACCCGGAGACGAAGTTCCCGCCGGGGTAGCGCACGGCCGTCACGCCGAGTTCGCGGATCAGGTCGAGCACGTCGGTGCGCAGCCCCGCCTCGTCGGCCGAGGGGTGGCCCGGTTCGTGGATGCCGGTGTAGACGCAGCGGCCGAGGTGCTCGACGAAGGAGCCGAAGAGCCGGGGGTCGACATCGCCGACGGCGAAGGCGGGGTCGAGGGTGAAGTGGGCGGTGCGGGGGGCCATGTAGAGCCTTTCAACAGGGGTGCTGGGCAGGGGAGTTACTGTCCGGCCAGGCCCGTGTGGGCCACGCCGCTGATGATCTGCCGCTGGAAGAAGACGAAGACGACCACTAGGGGCAGGCCCGCCATCAGGCCGCCCGCCATCAGCTGCGCCCACTGGATGCCGTAGGAGTTCATGACGGTCGCGATGCCGTTCGGCATGGTCATCAGGTCGGGGTTGTTGGTCACCATGTAGGGCCACAGGAAGTTGTTCCACGACGCGATGAACGTGAAGATCCCGACGGCCGAGAGCGAGGGCCGGGACAGTGGCAGGACGATGGTGAAGAAGACCCGCCAGCGTCCGGCGCCGTCGATGTACGCGGCCTCCTCCAGCTCGTGCGGGATCGACTGGAAGAACTTGTAGAGGATGTAGACCATCGCGGCGGGCGCGCACTGCGGCAGGATCATGCCCCAGTAGGTGTCGACCATCCCCATGGACTGGACGGTCGTGAAGAGCGGGACGCCGAGCACGGCGGGCGACACCATCAGGCCCGCCATCACCAGGCCGAGCAGCGCGTTCTTGCCCCGGAACTCGGTGCGCGCGAAGCCGTAGCCGGCGAGCGCGCTGACGAACACCACGATGAACGTGACGCAGACCGAGACGATGACGGAGTTCACGAACCAGTTGGTGATGTTGCCGCTCTCGAAGAGCGCCTTCCACGCCTGGCCCGTCCACTCCTCGGGCACCCAGTGCGTGGGCACCTCCACGGCCTCGGTCTCCGATTTCAGGGACGTGAACAGGGCCCACAGCAGGGGCGTCATCCACAGGGCGGAGACGGCGACACCGAGCGCGGTGAGCACGATCTGGCTCGGGGTCCACTTCTTCTTCCGGCTCTTCGGGCTGTTCTTCCGTACGACGACGGCCGTGCTCATCGCACGCCCTCCTCACGCTTGCGCAGGAGCCACATCCGGCCGAGGGCGACGGCCGCGATGAGCACGAAGAAGATGATGGAGATCGCGGAGGCGTAGCCCACGCGGTAGGCGGTGAAGCCCTCTTCGAGGGTGTACTGCACAAAGGTCCGGGTGCTCTCCTCCGGTCCCGGGCCGAAGTCCTGCATCACCACGGCCTGGTCGAAGACCTGGAGCGAGGCGAGTATCTGCAGCGTGATCACGAGGCCGGTGATGTTGCGCAGCATCGGCAGGGTGATGTGCACCATCCGCTGCCAGGCGCCCGCGCCGTCGAGCTCGGCGGCCTCGTACAGATGGCGCGGGATGTTCTGCAGCGCGGCGAGGAACAGCAGGAAGCTGAAGCCGACCGTCCACCACAGGGTGGTGATCACGACGGCGAGCATGGCGGTGGACTTCTGCGTCAGCCAGGGCGTGTCCAGGCCGAAGACGTGGTTGATCATGCCGGTGCCCGGGTTGAACAGCCACTGCCACAGGTTTCCTGCGACCGTCGACGGCAGCAGGAAGGGGGCGAAGAAGCACAGCCGCCACAGCCACTTGGCGTGCTCGATGTGGTGGGCGAGCATCGCGAGGAGGAACGCGAGGACGACGATGCAGGGCACCACGAGCAGGGTGAAGTAGGCGCTGTGGCCGAGGGAGTCCCACAGGAGCGGGCTGTCGAGTGCCTCGCGGTAGTTGTCGAGGCCCACGAAGCGTTCGCCCGTGCCGGAGATGTTGGCGTCGGTGAAGCTCAGCCACAGGCCGCGGCCGATCGGGAACAGCACGAACAGCGCGAACAGGGCCAGGAACGGGGCGACGAACCAGCCGCCGTGCTGAAAGCGACGGGTCAGCCGGGCTCGGAGCGAATCGGCGTCCGCCACCGGGGCGGACCGTACGGCGGCCGGTGCGACCGCGGTGTCGACGGCGCTCACGCGGCGGACCCTCCCTCGGTCGCGGACCGGCCTTCCATGGGGTTCTTCATGGCGACCAGCTTTTCGAGTACGTCCTTCATGCGGCGGGCCGTGGCATCGGGCTTGGCGGAGCCGACGTTGGAGGAGGCGATGACGGGGCCGATGCGCTGGGCGAGGAGTCCGGTGGATCCCGCGAACCAGGCGGGCGGCTCGACCGCCATGTGGTCCATCGCCGAGACGTACTCGGACTGGGGCTTGAGTGCCAGGTACTTCTTGTCGTCAAGGGTCGGCAGGTAGGCGGGGATGTGGCCGCCGCGCGCCCAGGCCGTGGCGTTCTTGACGACGTACGCGGCCAGTTGGTGCGCTCCTTCGTTGGTGGCGCCGCCGCGCTGCGACTGGTGCGGCAGGACGAAGCAGTGCGACTCGGTGTGGGTGGCGGGCTTGCCGAAGACGGGCGGCAGCGGGGTCGCGCCGTACTCGAGCTTGGCGCCGCTGAAGACCGGTACGGACCAGTTGCCCTCCCAGGTGAAGGCGGAGCCGTTGACGAAGGACTCGCCGTCGGCGATGCCGATCGCGGTGGAGTAGCCGTCGGTCAGGTGCCGGCGCAGGAACTCCAGGACCTGGGTGGCCTTGTCCGTGTCGAGGGTGACGTCCCGGCCGTCGGCGCTGAGGCAGGTGCCGCCGAGCTGGGTGTAGAAGGAGAGGAAGAACCACCAGGAGAAGTTCGGCTCGTCGGCCTTGATGCCGATGGTGTGGACGTCGCCCTTGACGGCCTTCTTGGCGGCCTTGAGGGCCTTGAACCAGTCATCGGGCGAGGTGACCTTCGCCAGATCACCGCCCGCGTCGAGCAGTCCCGCCTTCTCGCACACGTCCCGGCGGTAGAAGCAGAGTTGGGCGTGGATGTCGAGGGGCAGGCCGTAGAGCTTGCCGTCGACCACGGCGCGCTTCCACAGCACCGGGTCGAAGTCCGCTTCGCGCACACCGTACTTCGCGAGCAGCCGCACGTCCCAGGGGTCGAGCAGTTGTCCGGGCGCGAAGCCGGGGATCCGGCCCAGGTGCATCACGGCGAGGTCCGGGGCGCGGTTTCCGGACGCCGCCATGGCGAGCTTGGTGTAGTACGGATTGCCCCACTGGAGGGTCGAGTCCTTGACGTCGACGCGGGGGTTCGCGGCGCGGAAGGCGTCGAGCATCGCGATCATGTTGGCGCCGTCGCCGCCGGAGAACAGGTTCCAGTAGCGGACCCGTACGTCCGCGTCCGACGCGATCGCGGAGGCGCTGCGATTCGCGGCGGCGAGTCCGAAGCTGCCCGCGACGGCGAGCGCTCCGATACCGCCGAGCACACCTCGTCGGCTCGGGAGGGGTGGTGACATTGCGGCTCACTTCTGTCCGATATTTCGAATGCTGCTCGCAACTTCGAACGGACCGTAGGTTCGAACGCCGGGCGCGTCAACGGTTCGGACAGGGCCAAGGTCGAAGTCCTGGGAATTTCCCGGAAGTTGTTCGACATCACGAACCCCGGGAAGCACCTCGGACCACTTCCTGCGCAATGCGTTGACGTGCCGCTTCCTGCTGCCTAAGTTGCCGTTCGACCTACTGATCGACGTTCGATATACCGCACGCAGACTGCGCACAGACTGGGGTACGCATGGCACGCAGACGCTGGAGACTCGGGCTCACCCTAGGAGCCCTGCTCGCCGGAACGCTCGCCGCGGGACCCACCGCCGCGGCCGAACCCACCGACTACACGATCGACGTCGACCCGACCCGCACCGGCGCGAAGATCGACGACTCGATGTACGGCGTCTTCTACGAGGACATCAACCGCGCGGCGGACGGCGGCCTCTACGCCGAGCTCGTCCAGAACCGCTCCTTCGAGTACACCACCGCGGACAACGCCGCCTACAAGCCGCTGACTTCATGGGACACCTCAGGTGCCGCCAGGGTGGTGAACGACGACGGCCGCCTCAACGCCCGCAACCGCAACTACCTCTCCCTGGACGGCGGTTCATCCGTCACCAACTCCGGCTACAACACCGGCATCGCGGTCACCAAGGGCAAGCGCTACGACTTCTCCGTCTGGGCCCGCACCGGCAGCACGGGGAGCGCGCCCCTGACCCTCGGCCTGCGCGACGCCTCCGGCGACCTCGCCCCGGCCCGCCGCGTCACCGCGCGCGGCGGCTGGACGAAGTACAAGGCGTCGTTCACCGCGGCCCGCACCTCCGCCACCGGCAGGCTGGCGGTCGCCTCGGGCGCCCCCGTCGCCCTGGACGAGATCTCCCTCTTCCCCCGCGACACCTACAAGGGCCGCGCGAACGGCCTGCGCGACGACCTCGCACAGAAGATCGCCGACCTGAAGCCGGGCTTCCTGCGCTTCCCGGGCGGCTGCCTGGTCAACACCGGCTCCCACGAGGGGTACGACGAGCAGTCCGGCTGGCAGCGCAAGCGCTCCTACCAGTGGAAGGACACCATCGGGCCCGTCGAGCAGCGCGCCACCAACGCCAACTTCTGGGGCTACAACCAGAGTTACGGCCTGGGCTACTACGAGTACTTCCAGTTCGCCGAGGACACCGGCGCCATGCCGCTGCCCGTGGTGCCCGCCCTGGTGACCGGCTGCGGCCAGAACAAGGCCACCGACGACCCGGCCCTCCTGAAGCGGCACATCCAGGACACCCTGGACCTCATCGAGTTCGCCAACGGCCCGGCGACGAGCGAATGGGGCAAGAAGCGGGCGGCCATGGGTCACCCCAAGCCCTTCGGCCTCACCCACCTGGAAGTCGGCAACGAAGAGAACCTCCCGGAGGAGTTCTTCGCCCGCTTCAAGGAGTTCCGCGCGGCCATCGAGGCGAAGTACCCGGACATCACCGTCATCTCCAACTCCGGCCCCGACGACAGCGGTTCGACGTTCGACAAGGCCTGGCAGCTCAACCGCGACGCGGACGTCGCCATGGTCGACGAGCACTACTACAACAGCCCGCAGTGGTTCCTGGAGAACAACGACCGCTACGACTCCTACGACCGCAAGGGCCCCAAGGTCTTCCTCGGCGAGTACGCCTCGCAGGGCAACAAGTTCTCCAACGCCCTGTCAGAAGCCGCCTTCATGACCGGCCTCGAACGCAACGCCGACATCGTCAAACTCGCCTCGTACGCCCCGCTGCTCGCCAACGAGGACTACGTGCAGTGGAAGCCGAACATGATCTGGTACGACAACGACCAGTCATGGGGCTCGGCCAACTACGAGACGCAGAAGCTCTTCATGCGCAACGTCGGCGACGAGGTCGTGCCGTCCAAGGCCTCCGGCACCCCCGCCACGTCCGGCCCCATCACCGGCGCCGTCGGCCTCTCCACCTGGGCGACCAGCGCCGCGTACGACGACGTGAAGGTCACCGGCGAGGACGGCAGAACGCTCCTGTCCGACGACTTCTCCGCCGGTGACAGTCAGTGGAGCAAGGCGGCCGACAAGGGCACGTGGGCCGTCCAGGACGGCGCGTACGTCCAGTCCGACGAGGCCGCCGAGAACACCCTGGTCACGGCGGGCGACAAGGGCTGGCAGAACTACGACCTGAACGTGAAGGCCACCAAGAAGGCAGGCAAGGAGGGCTTCATGGTCGCCTTCGGGGTCAAGGACACCGGCAACCACTACTGGTGGAACCTGGGCGGCTGGAACAACACCCAGTCAGCGGTCGAGAAGACCGTCGACGGCGCGAAGCAGACCATGGTCCAGGACACCACGGCCATCGAGACGGGCCGCAGCTACGACCTGCGCGTGGAGGTGCGCGGCCGCCAGGTGACGCTCTACCTCGACGGCAAGAAGTGGGGCTCCTTCACGGACGACAAGCCCGCCGAGCCGTTCCGCCAGGTCGTCACCCGGGACAAGGCCACCGGTGACCTCATCGTCAAGGTCGTCAACGCACGGGGCTCGGAGGCACGGACCAGGGTCGGCCTCGGCTCGGGCACCAAGGTCCGTCCGACCGCGAAGGTGACCACGCTCGCCGCCGACCCGGCCGCGGAGAACACGAAGGACGCGACGCCGGTCAAGCCGGTGACCTCGACGTTCAAGGGCACGTCCGACTCCTTCTCGTACACCTTCCCGGCGAACTCGATCACCTTCATGAGGATCGGGACGGACTGACCGAGAAAGATCCTTTCGCGCGGCAACCTTTCCCGCGCGCGGCGGGCACATGGGGGTGTGGCGGCGGCCCGGAGGGCACGGGGTTCCCGGGCCGCCGCCACACCACCACCCCCTGGGAAAGGAACGACGGCCGTGAGCAGCAGCACCGGACGCCACCGCAAGACCCGCACGATCACCATCGCCGCCGCCGTGGCGGTCGCGGCGGGCGCGGGAGGCGTCTATCTGGGCCTCGCCCCGGACGACGCGGAAGCCGCGAGCAGCACCGTGGTCGTGTCGACCTCCACGGCGCTTGAGTCAGCGGTGGCGAGCGCATCGGCAGGCACCACGATCCAGGTGCGCGGCGGTACGTACTACCCGGCGAAGACCCTCAAGTCGACGGCGAACGGCAGCGCGTCCGCGCGCATCACGCTCACCGCGTACGGCGCCGAGAAGGTGAAGATCGACGGTTCGAAGCTGGCCGAGGGCTCCTGGCTCGCCGGGATCTACGGCGACCACTGGACCGTGCAGAATCTCACCTTCCAGAACTCCCCCGCGCAGGGCTTCGTCGTCACCTCGTCCGTCGGCGGCGTCTTCAAGAACATGGTCACCGCCGACAACGGCGACTCCGGTTTCACCCTGCGCGGCGACGGCACGACCGGCAACCTCGTGCAGAACCTCGACAGCCACGGCAACTACGACGCCGCCACGCACGGCCAGAACGCCGACGGCCTGGCCGTGAAGTTCGGCTCGGGCACCGGCAACAAGATCACCGGGGCCCGGCTCTTCAACAACGCCGACGACGGCATGGACCTGTGGCAGTACGCGTCCCCCGTCACCGTCGAGCACTCCTGGGCGTTCGGCAACGGCAAGAACCGATGGAACGACTCCGCCTGGGAGGGCAACGGCAACGGGTTCAAGCTGGGCGGCGGCGGTGCGAGCGCCGCGCACCTGGTGAACAACAACGCGGCCTGGGACAACACGCTGCACGGCTTCACGGAGAACTCCAACCCCGGCGCGATCAACCTCAACCGCAACACCGCGTACGCCAACAAGGAGAGCGGCTTCTACTTCGTCACGGGCAAGGCCCGTCTGGGCCGCAACCTCGCCGTCGCCAACGGCACGGGCCTCGCCAAGCTCGGCTCCGGCACGGTCTCATCGGCGAACAACTGGGACAGCGGTGTCGCGACCCCCGCCTTCCGTTCCACCGACGCGACCACGGCCTACGGCGCCCGCCAGGCGGGCGGCGCGCTGCCCGCGACGGCGTTCCTGACGACGGGCAGCACCGCCATCGGCTCGACCATGGACTGAATGCCGACAGCATAATGCCTGGTCAACAGGGCCATAAGGGTCTCACCGGGGGGTTCGGTTGGCGGGTGGGGACAGGGCAATGACAGGATGAGGACCATGACAATCAAGGCTTATTTCGACATCACCATCGACGGCAAGCCCGAAGGCCGCATCACGTTCAACCTCTTCGACGACGTCGTGCCGAAGACGGCGGAGAACTTCCGCGCGCTCGCCACCGGCGAGAAGGGCTTCGGTTACGCCGGTTCGAAGTTCCACCGCGTCATCCCGGACTTCATGCTCCAGGGCGGCGACTTCACCGCCGGCAACGGCACCGGCGGCAAGAGCATCTACGGCACGAAGTTCCCCGACGAGAACTTCCAGCTCAAGCACACCAAGCCGGGCCTGCTCTCGATGGCCAACGCGGGCCCGGACTCGAACGGCTCGCAGTTCTTCATCACCACGGTCGTCACGAGCTGGCTGGACGGCAAGCACGTGGTCTTCGGTGAGGTCGCGGACCAGGAGAGCATGGACCTCGTCAAGAAGATCGAGAGCTTCGGCTCGCAGTCGGGCACCACCAAGGCCGAGGTCGCCATCTCCGCCTCCGGCACCCTCTAGGACCTGGCACGAGCCCCCGCCGCACTGGGCGGGGGCTCACCCATGTCGCCGATGTCCGGGGGAGACGTCGGCGGATTCAGCTCAGCCCGGTGACGTACCGCAGGCCGCCCAGAAGGTGGGCGCGGAAGGCCGGGTCCGTGTAGGCCTCGTCGGCGTGGCCCAGCGCCGTGTAGAACATCGGGCCGCCACCGTGTTCGTGGCACCACACCAGGGGGTGGTCGGCCCCCATCCCGCCGCCTTCGTACGAGGATTCGTCGGCGGAGGCCAGGACCCGCACCGCGCCGCGCGGCGAGGCCCGGAAGTCGTACCACTCGTCCGTGAACTCCCAGGTGTCGGGGAGGTGTTCGGTGGCGGGGTGCGCATGGTCCTCGACGGTCAGACGGCCCGGCTGGTAGGCGGGGTGGCGGGCGAAGCGCGCGCCGAGGAGTCCGCCGTAGTACGGCCAGTCGTACTCGGTGCAGGCAGCGGCATGGACGCCCATGAAGCCACCGCCCGCCGACCGGTGTGCCCGCAGGGCCGCCCGCCCGGCAGGGGTGAGGACGTCGCCGCTGGTGGAGAGGAAGACGATCGCCGCGTAGGCGGACAGGTCCTGCTCGAAGGCGGCCGGGTCCTCGGTCGCATCGGCGGGGCAGCCGCTCCCGGCGGCCAGTGCACGCAGGGCGGCGACTCCCGCGGGGATCGACGCGTGCCGGTAGGCGGTCGTTCGGCTGTAGATCAGCAGGCGAGGGCTCATGGGGTCCGATCGTAGGAGCGGTGAGTCCCGCATGCGGTCGACCTCTCCCCCGCGCCGGGCGGCCCACGGTAGCGTCAGCGGCAGCAGCGTATTTGCGAACGATGTTCCAGATATCGAACGAACACGGCACAGAGGAATGGCACGTATGCCCGATCTCACGCCCTCGCCCTCGCCCTCGCCCTCGCCCTCGCCCTTGCCCTTGCCCTCGCCTTCACCCTTGCCCTTGTCCCTGGGACCGATCCGCCTCCGTGCGACCGCGCACACCACCCTGCGCCCGGCGACCACGGCGACCATCACCGGCGGCTTCTGGGCCGCCCGGCGGCACACCAACGCCACGGTGAGCATCCCGCAGGGGCCCGAGCGCCTCGAGCGAGCGGGCAACCTGGCCAACCTCCGCGCGGCGGCGGAGGGTTCGGGAGCCTTCACCGGGGATTTCCCCTTCCAGGACTCAGACGTCCACAAGTGGCTGGAGGCCGCGGCCTGGCAGCTGGCCGACGGGCAGCCTGCCGACGATCCCGGCCGGGGCGGACTCGCCGCGGACGTGGAACGGCTGGTGTCGCTCGTCGCCGCAGCCCAGGACCCGGACGGCTATCTCCAGACGTACTACCAGGTCGCCCACCCCGACCGGCGCTGGAGCGAGCTCGACTGGGGCCATGAGCTGTACTGCGCGGGGCATCTGATCCAGGCGGCCGTCGCACACCACCGGGGCACGGGCCGCCGTGAACTCCTGGACGCGGCCGTCCGGTTCGCCACGCACATCGACTCCGTCTTCGGGACGGACCAGAAGATCGACGGGGTCTGCGGTCACCCGGAGATCGAGACCGCCCTGGTGGAGCTGTACCGCGAGACCGGCGAGCG
Source organism: Streptomyces rectiviolaceus (assembly GCF_039533825.1). Classification (NCBI taxonomy): domain Bacteria; kingdom Bacillati; phylum Actinomycetota; class Actinomycetes; order Kitasatosporales; family Streptomycetaceae; genus Streptomyces; species Streptomyces rectiviolaceus. The sequence continues at coordinate 26,415 of NZ_BAAAUG010000024.1, read as the reverse complement.
GCGCTTCCTCGACCTCGCCCGCTACTTCACCGACCGGCGCGGCCACGGACTGCTCTCGGCGGGCGCCGACCGCGACCGCCCCCGCGACCCGGGCCCGGCGTACTGGCAGGACCATCTCCCCGTACGTGAGGCGCCGACCGTCACGGGGCACGCCGTGCGCCAGCTCTACCTCCTGGCCGGGGCCACCGACCTCGCCATGGAGACCGGCGACGCGACACTGCGCGAGGCACTCGAACGGCTCTGGCACGCCATGGCCGCCGCCAAGACCTACCTCACCGGCGGGGTCGGTTCACGCCACGAGGGCGAGGCGTTCGGCGACCCCTTCGAGCTGCCGCCCGACCGGGCGTACGCGGAGACCTGCGCGGCCATCGCCTCCGTGCAGTGGTCCTGGCGGATGGCCCTGCTCACCGGGGAGACCCGCTACTCCGACCTCGTCGAGCGCACGCTCTACAACGGCTTCCTGTCCGGAGTCGCCCTGGACGGCGACCGCTGGCTGTACGTCAACCCGCTCCAGGTGCGCGACGACCACGAAAGCCGCCACGGCGACCAGGCGGCCCACCGCACGCCCTGGTTCCGCTGCGCGTGCTGCCCGCCGAACGTCATGCGGCTTTTGGCCTCGCTCCCCCACTACGTGGCGAGCGGCGACGCGGAAGGCCTGCAGCTGCATCAGTACGCGACGGGTTCGTACGCGACGGATGCGGGCGGGGACGAGGACGGGAGCGGGGGCGGGGCGGTCACGGTGGAGACGGACTACCCCTGGAAGGGGCGCGTCACGGTCACCGTCGACGCGGCCCCGGCGGACCGCGACTGGACGCTCTCGCTGCGCATCCCCTACTGGTGCGCCGAGTTCACGGTGGCCGCACCCGACCGGCAGGACCGCACCGAGACGGACCGGGGCTGGCTGCGAATACGCCGCCGCTGGCTCCCCGGCGAGCGAGTCGTCCTGGATCTCGCCCTTGACGTGCGCCTCACGGAGCCGGATCCACGGGTGGACGCCGTGCGCGGCTGCCTGGCCATCGAACGCGGGCCCCTCGTGTACTGCCTGGAAAGCGTCGACCAGCGGGCGGGCCTTCGCCTCGACGAGGTGACGCTCGCGCCGTCCGCACGCACCGTGGCCGAGCACCGCCCGGACCTCCTGGGCGGCGTCACGGTCGTCACGGCCACCGGCCACCGCCGCTCGGACGGGGCGCAGACTCCGCTGACGGCGGTGCCGTACCACGCGTGGGCGAACCGGGAGGGCGGGGCCATGCGGGTCTGGATTCCGGGGAGCTGACGGACGCCGACAGAGCCTCGCGCGGGAGACGACGGCCGTCGTCCCACACATCACCCGCCCCTCCTGCCCCGCCGGTTGAGCGCACCCTCACCCGCGTACGTATGTACGGGAGACACCACCTCCCCCACCCGGAGGCCTCCATGGCAGACGCGGGAAACGTCACCGCTCTCTTCCGCGCGTCCACCGCGCACAGCCCCTCGTACTCAGCGCTGAACAGGGCGGCAGCCGACAGCGGGCAGCCGCTCGTCGACTTCTGCATCCCGTGCAATCCGTACTTCCCGACGCCCGAGATGTACGAGGAGCTCGGCGGGCGGCTGCGGGACATCCTCACCTACTACCCGAGCGGCGCGGACACCATCGCGGCCGAGCTCAGCGCAGTGCTCGGGCTCAATCCGCAGACCGTCGTGATGGGCAACGGATCGACCGAACTCATCACCTGGATCGACCACTTGCTGGTGCGCGACGCGCTCGCCGTTCCGGTGCCGACGTTCGGGCGGTGGACCGATCAGTCGATGGAGACCGGCAAGCGGGTGGACATGTACCTGCTCCCGGAGGCGGACGGCTTCGTGCTCGATCCTTCGGCCTATGTCGACTTCGTACGCGCCCGCGGCTCGCGCACGGCAGTCATCTGCAACCCCAACAACCCGGACGGGGGCCTGCTTCCGCGCCGCTCCGTGCTCGCGCTGCTCGACGCGCTGCAGGATCTCGATCTGGTGGTCGTCGACGAGTCGTTCCTCGAATTCGCCGACGCGGGACCGGAGTCGAGCGTCTCCGACGAGGCGGTGCTGCGCCCCAATGTCATCGTGCTGCGCAGCCTCGGCAAGAACTTCGGGCTGCACGGCGTGCGCTTCGGGTATCTGGTCGCCAATCCGGGCCTGGCCGGCAGGGTGCGCGCCGCGCTGCCGAAGTGGAACCTCAACTCCTTCGCGGAGACGGTGGTGTTCATGCTGAAGCAGCACCGCCACGCCTATGACCTGAGCCTGCGTCAGGTACGCCGCGACCGCCAGGAGATGATCTGGCACCTCGGCCGGCTTCCCGGGCTCACCAGCTATCCCTCGCAGGGCAACTTCGTGTACGTGCGGTTGCCCGACGGCGTCGACGGAGCGGTTCTGCGGGACCGGCTGCTCGCGGAGCACGGCATCCTGGTGCGCGAGTGCGGCAACAAGATCGGCAGCTCCAGCCGCTTCCTGCGTCTGGTCGTGCGTCCCCCGGTCGACGTCGAGCACCTGGTGATCGGTCTCGAACAGACGCTGTACGCGACCGGGGACGCCGGACTCCTGCCGGTCCCCTACGGCACGGGGCACCCCGCGGTGGACCGTCTGGTGATGCGAGCCTGAATCATGTGGGCCTGGGTCACCTGTGCGCGAACGCGCTCATCGCCTCCGTCGGCACGCCGTCGTAGTCGAAGAGCACCTGGTTCTCCCAGGCGTTGCCCGTCGAGGGGTCCGTCGGGTCCCAGCCGTTCCCCTCGACGGCGGTCCAGGTGGCGTCCCACCAGAACACGCCCAGGCCGCGACCGGCCGGGACCGCCTCGACGACGCTCTGGATGTCACGGAACCAGGCCGCCTGGCCCGCCTCGGTCGCGGGGTAGCCGCCGACGAGTTCCTCGGCCTTGTCGATGACGTCCTCCCAGTCGTCGTCGCTGTCCAGACGGAAGGGGTAGGCCGTCTCGGCGACGAAGAGCGGCTTGGCGTAGCGCGCCGCGAGGTCGTCCAGGTTGGCCTGGAGGTCGGAGAGGGCGCCGTGCCAGTAGCCGTAGAACGACAGGCCGATGACGTCGAAGGGCACGTTGTGGGAGACCGCGTTGTCGAACCACGTGCGGTACAGGGCGTTGTCGCCGCCATTGGCGAGGTGGAGGGCGACGACCGTGCTCGACGAGACGGCCTTCGCCGCCGTCGCACCGGCCGTCAACAGCCCGGCAAGCTGCGCCCAGTCGGAGGTCGAGCCGGCGGGCCACAGCATGCCTCCGTTCAGCTCGTTGCCGATCTGCACCATGTCGGCGGTGGTGCCCTGCGCCTTGAGTGCACTGAGGACGTCGTACGTGTGGTCGTGGACGTCGGTCTTCAACTGGGCGTACGAGTGTCCCGCCCAGGCCGCAGGGATCGTCTGGGCGCCTGGGTCGGTCCAGGTGTCGGAGTAGTGGAAGTCGACGAGGAGCTTCATGCCCCGCGCCTTGACGCGCTTGGCCACGGCGAGGACACGTGCCTTGTCGCAGTAACCGTCGGCCGGGTCGACCCACACGCGCAGGCGGGCGTAGTTCATCCCGGCGGACTTGAGCACGGCGAGCGCGTCCGCCGTGGCGCCCGAGCCGGTGCGGTAGACGCCGCCGAAGTCCTCGCTCTTCTTGAGTGAGGAGATGTCAGCACCCTTGATGGGGAGGCCGGTTGAGCCCGGCGTGAGGGTGATGTCGTCGAAGTTGGCCCAGTTCCCCGCGTTCGCGTCGGAGTACAGGCGCACGGTGCACGCGTTGCCGGTCACCTTGACGGAGGTGACGAGGCGGAGCCACGCGCCGTTCGGGGTCGGCGGCAGGTCGGTGCGCTGTTCGGCGGAGCCGCTCTTGAGGGCGAGGTAGGCCGCGTTCTGCCCGCCGCTGGAGCGGACCCAGGCGGTGAGCGTGTACGTGCCGTCGGTGAGGCCGGTGAGGTACTGGTACGTCTCGGCCTTGTACGCCGACGCCGACCAGTGCGCCAGGCGCTGCCCGCCGGTGCGCCCGCCCGCTTCCGCGAAGGAGGCGCTGGTGGTGCCGTAGGCGCTCCAGCCGGTGGTGCCGCTCTCGAAGCCCCCGTTGGTGAGGGTGGACGCGGCGCTCGCGGACCGGCCGGGCAGGGCCGCGACGGCGGCGCCGCCGAGTGCGGCCGCCAGGACGGCCCTGCGGGTGGCGCGTGAGCCATTGACCTCGTGTGACCTGGGTCTTCCGTTTCCGTGCATCGTCGATGTCCCTTCGACTTGGCCGTACGTGGGGTGGGCGGTGCGTGGGATTGGTTCTACGTGGGAGAAGGCGGGGTCAGCCGTCGAGGCGTACGACCCGTACGGTGCCCGCGGGCACCGCGAGGCGGCCCGCGGCACGCTCGCCGGTGAGGAGTTCGGTGCCGTGGGCGTCCAGCGGCACCTTGGCCTCGGACTCGGTGTGGTTGACGGCGAAGACGTAGGTGCCGGTGTCGCCCCGCCGGGTCACCACCTCGACGTCACGCGGGAGTTCGGGGCGCTCGGTGACGCCCGCGTCGGCGCAGGCGCCGGCGAGCAGGGCGTCGAGATCGCGGGCGGTCAGACGCGTGGAGACGTACCAGGCGGTGCCCTCGCCGAGTTGGTGACGGGTGACGGCCGGGTGCCCGGCGGCGAGGCCGTCCGCGTACGTCCATACGGTCTCGGCGCCGCGCGGCACGACGAACTCCGTCCACACGTCGCCGGTGAGTTCGGCGCCGTCGGGGCCCGTGATGCGCACCGACCGGCCGTCAAGGAGCGGTGAGAACTCCTCGACGGTCAGGCCGAGTACGTCGCGCAGGGCGCCGGGGCAGGGCCCGGGGTGCACGGCTTCGTGCTCGTCGACGATGCCGGAGAAGTAGGAGACGAGGAGGGTGCCGCCCCGCGCCACGTACTCCTTGAGGTTGAGGGCCGCGGCCTCCGTCGCCAGGTACAGCGCGGGCACGACGACCAGGGGGTACGCCGACAGGTCGGCCTCGGGGTGGGCGAAGTCGACGGTGAGATGGCGGTCGTACAGGGCCTCGTAGAACGCGTCGGCGCGCTCCCGTGCGTCGTGGTCCTCGCTGGGCCGCCACTGCAGGGACTGCGCCCACCAGGAGTGCCAGTCCCACAGCATCGCCACGTCGGCGACGGTCCGCGTGCCCTGCAAGGGCGCCAACTCCCGTACGGATCGGCCTAGTTCGACGACCTCGCGCCAGACCCGGGAGTCCGTTCCGGCGTGCGGCAGCATCGCGGAGTGGAACTTCTCCGCGCCGCGCCGGGACTGCCGCCACTGGAAGAACAGGGCGCCATCGGAGCCGCGCGCGACGTGGGCCAGGGAGTTGCGGGCCATCTGCCCCGGCGCCTTCGCGGGGTTGCGTGGCTGCCAGTTGACGCCGGACGTGGAGTGTTCCAGGAGCAGCCAGGGGGCGCCGCCCGCGACGGAGCGGGTGAGGTCGGCGGCCATGGCGAGGTTGACGTGGGTGCGGCGGCCGTCGGTGATCAGGTAGTGGTCGTTGGTGACGAGGTCGACCTCGCGGCCCCAGGCCCAGTAGTCCAGGGAGTCGCACTGGCTGAGCGCGGTCATGAAGTTGGTGGTGACGGGGGCGCCGGGGGCGAGGCGGTGCAGGATGTCGCGTTCGCGCACGAAGTTCTCGCGCAGGGTCGCGTCGGCGAACCTGCGGTAGTCCAGGGCCTGGGCCGGGTTGCCGACGGTGGGGGTGACGCGCGGCGGCTCGATCTCGTCGAAGGCGCCGTAGCGCTGTCCCCAGAAGGCCGCCCCCCAGGCCTCGTTGACCGCTTCCACGCTCCCGTACGTCGTCCGCAGCCAGACCCGGAAGTGCGTGGCGCAGGAGTCGCAGTAGCAGGCAGAGACCGGCACGCCGTACTCGTTGTGGACGTGCCACATCGCGAGCGCGGGATGCTCGGCGTACCGGCGGGCGAGCTGCTCGGTGATCGCGGACGACGCCTCGCGGTAGGCGGTGTTGCTGTGGCAGATGGCGCCGCGTGAGCCGAACTCGTACCGGACGCCATCGGCGGTGACGGGCAGGGCTTCGGGGTGCGCGCGGTAGAACCAGGCGGGCGGCGCGACGGTCGGGGTGCCGAGGTCGGCGCGGATGCCGTTCTCGTGCAGGAGGTCCAGGACCCGGTCGAGCCAGCCGAACTCGTAGCTGCCGGGCGACGGTTCGAGCAGGGCCCAGGAGAAGATCCCGACGCTCACCATCGTGACGCCGGCCTCGCGCATCAACGCCATGTCCTCGCGCCAGACGGATTCCGGCCACTGCTCGGGGTTGTAGTCCCCACCGAAGGCGAGCCCGCTCAGGCCCGTGGGGGTGGTCTCCGGCATGGATCTCTCCCGAGTTCATCGATCAATTGGGAACGTGCACACACACTTTCACGGCTCTGAGTTCAACATAACCGCACAGCAACAACCATTGACAAGTGTCCTGGATGTTTCTCTACTGTGAACGCTCACAGATGCGTGGCAGGCCGCTCGACGCAGTCGGCACAGCCACCCGGTAAGGGGAGACCATCCATGCCGTTCACGAAGCACCGCCGCTTCTACGCCACTTCGCTCGCCCTCGCCCTCGGCGCCGCCGCCCTCACCGCCTGCGGCTCGTCGGACGACGAGAGCCAGCAGGAGTCGGGCCCCGCCTCCCTGACGTACTGGGCCTGGACACCCGGCATGGACAAGGTCGTCGATCTGTGGAACAAGGGTCCTGGCAAGAAGGAACAGATCAAGGTCACGGTCAAGAAGCAGGCGTCCGGCGACACCCTCGTCACCAAGATCCTCACCGCCCACAAGGCCAAGAAGGCCCCCGACCTGGTCCAGGCCGAGTACCAGGCGCTGCCGACCCTGGTCAGCAATGACGCGCTCGCCGACATATCCGGTGAGGTGGGCAAGGTGAAGGGCGACTTCCCCGAGGGCGTCTGGCAGCAGACGACGCTCGGCTCGGACGCGGTGTACGCGGTGCCGCAGGACTCGGGGCCGATGATGTTCTACTACCGCTCGGATCTCTTCGAGAAGTACGGCCTCAAGGTCCCCGCCACCTGGGACGAGTTCGCCGAGACCGCCCGTGCGCTGAAGAAGAAGGCACCGGACAAGGACCTCACCACGTTCTCCGCCAACGACTCCGGGCTCTTCGCGGGCCTCGCCCAGCAGGCGGGCGCCAAGTGGTGGACCACCGAAGGCGAGAAGTGGAAGGTCGGCATCGACGACGACGCCACGCGCAAGGTCGCCGACTTCTGGGGCGGCCTCGTCAAGGAGGGCGCCATCGACAACCAGCCGATGTACACCCCCGCCTGGAACAAGGCCCTCAACACCGGGAAGCAGATCGCCTGGGTCAGCGCCGTCTGGGCGCCCGGCACCCTCACCACCGCCGCACCCGACACCAAGGGCAAGTGGGCCATGGCCCCGCTGCCGCAGTGGTCCAAGGGCCAGAACACCACCGGCAGTTGGGGCGGCTCATCGACCGCCGTCACCACCGACAGCGGCCACAAGACGGCCGCCGCCAAGTTCGCCGCCTGGCTGAACACCGACCCGAAGGCGCTCGACGCGCTCGCGAAGGAAGGCGGCATCTACCCCGCCGCCACCGCGGCCCAGACCAGCGGCGCGTTCGCCGAACCCCCGGCCTTCTTCGCAGGCCAGAAGGACTTCTACCCGCAGGCCGCCGAGATCGCGAAGACCGCGGCGCCTGGCGCCTGGGGCCCGAACGTGAACGTCGCGTACACCTCGTTCAAGGACGCCTTCGGCTCGGCCGCCAAGAACAGGTCCGACTTCGGCGGCGCCCTCGACACCATGCAGGACACGACTGTCGCCGACCTGAAGAAGCAGGGCTTCGGAGTCGCGCCGTGACCTCCGCACCCCCGCACCCCGTACGCCCCCGCCGCAGGGCGTCGTACGGGGTCAGGAGCGCCCCGTACGCGTTCCTGCTCCCCGCCACCCTGCTCTTCGCGCTCTTCTTCGCGCTGCCCATCGGCTACGCGCTCTGGCTCAGCCTCCACAAGGTCGAGGTGAAGGGCCTCGGCCTCGGCAAGGACGCCCGGCGCGAGGTGTGGGCCGGGATCGGCAACTACACCGACGCGCTCACCGACTCCGAACTCCTGCACGGCGCGCTGCGCGTCCTCGGGTACGGCGCCATCGTCATCCCGGTGATGCTCGGCCTCGCCCTGCTCTTCGCGCTGCTCCTGGACACCGAGCGGGTACGCCTCACGCCCTTCACGCGCCTCGCGATCTTCCTGCCGTACGCCGTGCCCGGGGTCATCGCCGCGCTCCTGTGGGGGTTCCTCTACCTCCAGGACGTCAGCCCGTTCTTCTTCGTCCTCGACAAGCTGGGCCTGCCGCAGCCCGATCTGCTCGACGGCGGCCCGCTCTATCTCGCGCTCTCCAACATCGCGGTGTGGGGCGGCACCGGCTTCAACATGATCGTCATCTACACCTCGCTGCGGGCCATCCCGGCCGAGGTCCACGAGGCGGCGAAGCTGGACGGCTGCTCGCAGCTGCAGATCGCGCTGCGGATCAAGATCCCGATGGTGGCGCCCTCGCTGGTGCTCACCTTCTTCTTCTCGATCATCGCGACGCTCCAGGTGTTCAGCGAGCCCACCACCCTCAAGCCGCTCACCAACTCCGTCTCCACCACCTGGAGTCCGCTGATGAAGGTGTACCAGGACGCCTTCGGCAAGGGCGACATCAACTCGGCGGCGGCGACCGCCGTGATCATCGCCTTCGCCACGCTCGTCCTGTCCTTCGGGTTCCTGCGCGCCGCGAACTCCCGTACGAAGAAGGAGGCGGCCCGATGAGTTCGCCGCGCTCGCTCGCCGTCCGCAAGACCGCGCTCCGCAAGTCCGCGCCCGCCGCGGGCACCACCCCCGGCACCGCACAGGGCCCGCCCGCGGCCCCGCCCCGCCGGATCGCCGTGCTGCCCACCGCCGTACTGCTGCTCGGCGCCCTGTACTGCCTGCTGCCCGTGCTCTGGGTGGTGATCGCCTCCACCAAGTCGGGCCGCGAGCTGTTCTCCACCTTCACGTTCTGGCCCGGCAGCGGCTTCGCCGACAACGTCACGGACCTCTCCGCCTACCGCGACGGCATCTACTGGCGGTGGATGGGCAACTCCGCCCTCTACGCGGGCCTCGGCGCGCTCCTGTCCACGGCCGTCTCCGCGGTCAGCGGCTACGCCCTCGCGATCTACCGCTTCCGCGGCCGCGAGACCGTCTTCAACATCCTCATGGCGGGCGTCCTGATGCCCCCGGTGATCCTGGCCGTGCCGCAGTACCTACTGCTCGCGAAGGCGGACCTCACCGATTCGTACGCCTCGGTCCTGATGCCGCTCGTCCTCTCCCCCTACGGCGTGTACCTCGCCCGGATCTACGCCGCTTCGGCCGTGCCGGGCGATGTCGTGGAGGCGGGGCGGATGGACGGTGCGAGCGAGTGGCGGATCTTCACGCGGATCGCGCTGCCGATGATGGTGCCCGGCCTTGTGACGGTGTTCCTCTTCCAGTTCGTTGCGGTGTGGAACAACTTCCTGCTCCCCTACATCATGCTCAGCGACGACGAGAAGTTCCCCATCACGCTGGGCCTTTTCACGCTCCTCGAGCAGGGCTCCAACACCCCCGCTCTCTACACCCTCGTGATCACCGGCGCCCTGCTCGCCGTCGTACCGCTCATCGCCCTCTTCCTGGTCATCCAGCGCTTCTGGAGCCTCGACCTGCTGTCCGGAGCCGTAAAGTCGTGACCATGAACGCAACGGGGGGCAGGCGCAGGCCGCCGACGATCCACGACGTGGCCCGCGAGGCCGGCGTCTCGCGCGGCACGGTGTCCCGCGTCCTCAACGGCGGCCACTATGTGAGCCCTTCCGCACAGGAGGCCGTGAACGCGGCCATCCGCAAGACCGGTTACGTCGTCAACCGGCACGCCCGCTCGCTGATAACCGGCCGCTCCGACTCGGTGGGCTTCCTCCTCACCGAACCGCAGGAGCGCTTCTTCGAGGACCCGAACTTCAATGTCCTGCTGCGGGGTTGTACGGGGGCCCTCGCCGCGCACGACATCCCGCTGCTCCTGATGCTGGCCGGCACCCCGGACGAGCGGCGCCGCATCATGCGCTACATCACCGCGGGCCACGTGGACGGGGTGCTCCTGGTCTCAAGCCACTCCGGCGACCCCGTCGCGGACGAGCTGCGCGATGCCGGTGTCCCCCTGGTGGCGTGCGGGAAGCCGATCGGCCAGGCCTCCAAGGTGAGCTATGTCGCCGCGGACGACCGGGACGGCGCCCGCGACATGGTGCGCCATCTGCTGTCCATCGGGCGGCGCCGCGTCGGCACGGTGACCGGGCCGCTCGACACCCCCGGCGGTGTGGACCGGCTCGCGGGCTACCGGGAGATCCTCACCGAGGAGGGCATCCCGGTCGACGAGCGGCTCATCGCGTCCGGGGACTACAGCCGGGCGGGCGGTGAGGCCGCCGCGACCCGGCTCCTCGCCCAGGCTCCGGACCTGGACGCCGTGTTCGTCGCATCGGACCTCATGGCGCAGGGCGTCCTCACCGCCTTCCACCGCGCGGGCCGCCGCGTCCCGGAGGACATCGCGGTCGGCGGCTTCGACGACTCGCCCGCCGCCCTGACCGCCCGCCCCGAACTGACGACGGTCCGCCAGCCCTGGGACCGGATCAGCGCCGAGATGGTGCGGGTGCTGCTCGCCCAGATAAGCGGCGAGGACCCGGCCGCGGTGATCCTGCCGACGGAGCTCGTGATCCGCGGCTCGGCCTGACGTACGAACCGGCCTGACGTGCAAGGACGAGGCCGCGGAGGGCATACTCCCCGCGGCCGTGAGGGAGGGACCCGAACATGACTGACGCCTTGGCCACCGGCCGCGACGGCGCCGTGACCAACTGGGCGGGGAACATCACCTTCTCCGCCCGTGAACTGCACCGGCCCGCTTCGCCGTCCGCCCTGCGCGCCCTCGTCGCGGGCAGCCGCCAGGTGCGGGTGCTCGGCAGCGGCCACTCGTTCAACCGGATCGCCGACGTGGACGGCGGCGCGGCGGACACCGCCCTGCTCTCGCTCGCCGCCCTTGAGCCGTCGATCGACGTGGACACCGCTGCGCGCACCGTGCGTGTGTCAGGTGGTGTGCGGTACGCCGAACTCGCCCGGCACGTCGCCTCCCACTGTCTCGCCCTGCCCAACATGGCCTCGCTGCCGCACATTTCGGTGGCCGGCTCGGTCGCCACCGGTACGCATGGCTCGGGCAACGGCAACCAGTCCCTGGCGGAGATCGTTCGCGCGGTGGAGCTGGTGACCGCCGACGGGGAGACACACGTACTGAACCGTGGCGACGACGGGTTCGACGGCGCGGTGGTCTCGCTCGGGGCGCTCGGCGTCGTCCTCGCCCTCACCCTCGATCTGGAGCCGGACTACACGATGAGCCAGCACGTGTTCGGTGAACTCCCCCTGGCAGACCTCGACTTCGACGCGGTGACATCGGCGGCGTACAGCGTGAGTCTGTTCACGGACTGGCGCGGTCCGCGCTTCAACCAGGTGTGGCTCAAACGGCGCGGTGCCGCCGCCGTCGATTTCCCCTGGGCAGCGCCCGTGAGTGAGCCTCGGCATCCGGTACCGGGCATGCCTGCCGTCAACTGCACCGAGCAGCTGGGTGTTCCCGGGCCCTGGCATGAGCGTCTCCCCCATTTCCGGGCGGAGTTCACGCCGAGCAGCGGGGCCGAGCTCCAGTCGGAGTATCTGCTGCCGCGCGAGCACGCCCTCGCCGCACTGCACGCCCTGGACACCCTCAGGGACCAGGTGGCACCCGTCCTCCAGGTGTGCGAGGTGCGCACCGTCGCCGCCGACACCCAGTGGCTCAGCCCCGCTCACGGCCGCGACACCGTGGCCTTCCACTTCACCTGGGTGCCGGACGCGACAGTCGTGCTCCCGGTGGTCGCGCTCGTCGAGGAGCGTCTGGCGCCGTTCGCGCCCCGGCCGCACTGGGGCAAGGTGTTCGGCGCCGACCCCGCCGAGCTCGGCGCCCGCTATCCGCACGCCGCGGACTTCGCCGAACTGGCCCAACGCATGGACCCACAGGGGAAGTTCCGCAACGCCTTCGTGCGCTCTTTCGTACATCCCTTCCTCCCTCCCACCACCCGCCTTCACCGCACTCGATGACTGAGGCACCCGCATCTGCCCAACCGGCCGCCGCGCGGGGCAGGTTGCTCTCCCGCGTCCTGGTCGGCTTCCTCGCCCTCTACATCCTCAACGTCGCCGTAGAGGCGGGCGTCGGCGGCTGGGAGCCCACCCATCTGGAGACCGTCGGCTACAGCGCGGCCCCGGTGGCGTACGCGGGCGTGGGGCTGTTCATCGCGCCCGTCTTCCCGACCGGTCTGCCGTGGCTGACCCGAGCGCTTCCGAAGGCCCGACCAACTAGCTCCTCACCGCAGGAACCCCTCCGGCAACAGGTGCTGCGCCCGCAGCCCGTCCCGGACCAGCCCCGCGTAGACCGTCGCGCCATGGGTGGAAGTGTGGGTGTTGTCGCGCTTCTCGTCGTAGAGGTACAGCGCCTTGGAGTCCTCGACGCCGAGAGACTCCACGAGCTGCTTGGTCCTGGCCGTCAGGTCGATGAGCGGCACGCCGTGGTCGGCGGCGACCGAGCGGACGACCTCCGGATGGTTGACGCCCAGGCCGTTGACCAGGAGCGCGGTGTCGTTGTCGAGCGTGCCGTCGGCGTTGAACCAGCGGCGCACCACGGGTGTCACCAGGACCGGTTTCCCGCCGCGGGCGCGGACGCCGTCCACCAGGGCTTCGAGGTTCGCGCGGTAGGTCGGGCCGTCGGTCTGCTTGTCGTTGTGGGCGAGCTGGATGAGGACCAGGTCGCCCTTGCCGATCCTTGTGCGTACGGCCGGGAAGAGGCCGGGGTTCTCGAGGTAGGTGACCGTGCTCTCGCCGGAATCACCGTAGTTGGCGACGGACACGCCCCTGCCGAGGTACTGCGGCAGCTGCTGGCCCCAGCCGGAGTACGGCTCCCCCGGCTGATCGCAGACGGTGGAGTCACCGGCCAGCAGGATCTGCCGCGTATGCCGGGCGGGCGTGACGCGGATACCGGCGAGAGCGGGCGCCGAGCCGCCGACGTGCACGTCGAGCCCCGGGTTGCCGTCGGGGCCGAGGGGCTCGCCCTCGGGGGTGCGCACGTCGACGGTGAAGGCGCGGCGCAGCCGTTGGCCCGCCTCGGTGGCCGTCTCGGCCAGGACGGTGCGGCGGGTCTCGGCGGTGAGCCGCGTGCTCGCGGCGTCCTCACCGCCGAGTTCGACCGTCACGTCGTACGTTCCCGGGGCGACGTCGAAGTGGCAGGTCACGGGGGCGGTGGTGGAACAGTCGGCGAGCCCGGGGGCCCCGGCCGCGGGGGCGGCCAGGGCGGGGGCCTGGAGGGTGGCGGCGGCGGTGGCCGCGGTCAGCAGGACGGTGACCGCACGTCTTCGTACGGTGGCTGTCACCTTGCTCACACCCCAGTGGCATCTGCGACGGGGATGCCGAAGTCGGGTGTGCCGTCCGCCTTCCAGCCGAGCTTCTGGATGCGGGTGTGGCGGTTGGGGTCGTTGAGGGGGTCGCCGACGATGTCCTTGTACTGGCGGGCGTGGTAGACGAGGACGTCCGTGCGGCCGTCCTCGGCGACGGTGAAGCAGTTGTGCCCCGGGCCGTACTGCTTGGTCGTGCCGTTGCTGGTGAAGACGGGGGTTGGCGACTTGGCCCAGGAGGCGGGGTCCATGAGGTCGCTGCGGGTGTCGGCGGTGAGCAGACCCATGCAGTAGTTGAAGTCGGTCGCGGACGCGGAGTAGGAGAGGAAGACACGGCCGTTGCGCTGGATGACGGAGGGCCCCTCGTTCACCTTGAAGCCGACGCACTCCCAGTCGTACTCGGGCGTGGTCAGGCGTACCTGAGGCCCCGTCAGGGTCCACGGGTTCGCCATCCGCGACAGGAAGACGCCGGTGTTGTTGTCCATGCCGGGCTCGTACTGCGCCCAGGCCAGGTAGCGGCTGCCCCGGTGCGTGAAGGTGGTGGCGTCGAGGGAGAAGGTGTCCCAGGCCGTGGTGAGCTGCCCCTTCTCCGTCCAACTCCCCTTGAAGGGGTTGGCGTTGGCGTTCTCCAGGACCCAGATGCGGATCTTCCACACGTCGTCGGCGGGGGCCGCGGCGAAGTAGATGTACCACTTGCCGTTGATGTGGTGGAGTTCCGGCGCCCAGATGTGCGAGGCCATGTCGCCAGTGGTGTGCCGTCGCCAGATGACGGACTCGTCCGCCCGCGTCAGGCCCCGCAGGGTGCGGGAGCGGCGCAGGATGATGCGGTCGTACTCGGGGGAGGTCGCCGTGAAGTAGTAGTGACCGTCGGTGTGGCGGCGGATGTGCGGGTCGGCGCGCTGCTCGACGAGCGGGTTGCGGTAGGCGGCGGCCGCCCTGGACGCGGCGTGGGCAGGCGCCTGCGCGAGGGCCGGTGCGGCGGCGAGGGCGCCTGCGGCCAGCGTTCCCCTCAACACGGTTCTACGGCTGGGTACTTCGTTGTGGCTCATGCGGCTCCCTGATGGGCGGGGTGGGATTACGGGACGGACTTCTCCGCGGTGGACGGCACCTCGGGAAGCGGTACGGCTGAGGGTGCGGACGGCGTGCTCAGCGCGCGCCGCAGCAGGGGGACGGCGAGCAGGCCGAGCACGGCCACCGCGAGCAGGAACAGCAGGCCGGTCAACGCGCTGCCGGTGGAGTCGACGACCGCCGCGATGCCGAGCGGGCCGAAGCCGCCGCCGAGGTTGCCGACCGCGTTGACCGCCGCGATGCCCGCAGCCGCCGCGGCGCCCGTCAGGAAGCGCGGGATCAGCGCCCAGAAGGCGGGCTGCGCCGCGTATCCGCCCACGGCTGCCGCGCACAGGCCGAGCATCTGGACGACAGGCGATCCGAAGAGCGCGGTGACGGTGAACCCCGCGACGGTCAGGCCGAGCATCGCCGCGGTCCACAGATAGGGCGTGTCGCGGCGGGCCACCAGACGGGGCACGACGACGAGTCCGGCGGCGACACAGACGTACGGAATGGCGGAGACGAATCCGACCTCGGTGCTCGTCAGGTCCCCGAAGCCGTCGATGATCGTGGGCAGCCAGAAGGACAGGCCATAGGTGGAGAGGGGGAAGGCGAGGAAGAACACGGCGGCCGTCAGGACACGGCGGTCGCGCAGGACCGCGAGGGCGTGCTGCGGCTGTTCGCCCGCCTCCGCCCGGTCGGCGGCCAGGGCTTCGGTGAGCCACCGGCGTTCATCGGCGGCGAGCCAGCGCGCCTGCTCCGGTCCCGCGGGCAGCCTGGCGAGGACGACAGGGGCGATGAGCACGGCCGGGATGCCGGTGGCCAGGAACACCCACTGCCAGCCGGTCAGTCCCCAGGTTCCGTCGAGGTCCATCAGGACGCCCATCAGCGGGTTGCCGACGATGAACGAGACGGGCGCGGCGAGCATGAACGCACCGATGGCGCGGCCCCGGTGGCTGCCGGGGAACCAGCGGGAGAGGTAGTAGAGCACCCCGGGGAAGAACCCGGCCTCGGCGGCTCCGAGCGCGAAGCGGGCCAGGTAGAACTGCCAGGTGCTCTGCACGAGGACCGTGGCGATGGTGACCAGGCCCCAGGTCAGCAGGATCCGCGCGATCCAGCGGTGCGCGCCGACGCGGTGCAGCATCAGGTTGCTGGGCACCTCGAAGATCGCGTACGCGGTGAAGAAGAAGACCTGGCCGAGGGTGAACGCCGTGGCGCTGACGCCCAGTTCGGCCTGGAGCTCCAGTTTCGCGAAGCCGACGTTCGAGCGGTCGATGTAGGCGATCACATACAACAGGCCGAGAAACGGCAGCAGTCGCCACGCGGTCTTCTTGAGCACTGTGCGCTCCATGGTGCGAGCGTCCCCTCACGCCGGCGTTCGTGATTTCGAACGCCATCTGATACTCCGAACGCCGAAACGGTAAGGGGGTGTTGGAGCAAGGTCAACGGTTGCGACGAGATACGCCCGCGGGCTGCTGCTTCACCCGTCCACGGGCTCCTGCTGCGCCCCTCCGAGCGCCTCCCCGCACGCCTTGATGTACGCGCTCACCAGCGGGCGGCGGTCCTCACCCGCGCGCCAGGCCAGGGCGAACCGGCTGGGCGTGATGCCGCGGACCGGGCGCGTGACGACGCCGCCCAGCGTGATCAGGGGTGCGTTGCCCGCGGCCACCAGGCAGACGCCACGGCCGTCCACCAGCGCCTCGTACGTCTCGTCGGTGCTGGCGATCTCCGCGCCGATGCGGGGTGGGCGGCCCGCACGGGCGTCCAGGGCGAGCCAGTAGTCCCGCAGCGCGCCCGCGCCATCGGGCAGCGCGAGGAAGGGTTCGTCGACGATGTCGGCGAAGGCGATCTCGTCCAGGGAGGCGAGGCGGTGGGTCGTGGGCAGGGCGACATGACGCGGCTCCTCTGCGACCACCATCCACTCGTAGCGCTCCAGGTCGGGCAGCGGCAGCCAGATGAAGGCCACGTCCGCCGTGCCGTCCGCGAGGCCCGCGCTCGCGTCCTCCCAACTCACCTGCCGCAGCCGGATCGTGGCCGCCGGATGGGCCTCGCCGAAGCGGGACCGTACCGCCGGGAGGAGTCCGCCACGAGCAGGACGTGTGCTCATGCCCACGCGGAGCGTGGCCCGCTCCTCGGTCTTCGCGCGCTCCACCGCATCGACCGCCGACTGCAGGCGCTCAAGGGTCTGCCGAGCGTGCGGCAGGAGGGCCGCGCCCACCGGAGTGAGCCGCACGCCGCCCCGGTCACGGACGAACAGCTCGGCGCCCAACTGCCGTTCCAGCGCCCGTATCTGCTTGCTCAGGGCGGGCTGCGAGACGAAGAGCAGCTCGGCGGCCCGCGTGAAGTGCAGCTCCTGCGCCACCGCGACGAAGTAGCGCAGATCCCTGCTGTGTACGTCCCTGCCGTGTAGATCCCTGCCGTGTAGGTCCATAACCATCAGCTATCACGTCAGGTCTTGGACGGGCCACCCGCATCTGCCGCAGGGTGATCCACGTGGCCGGGGAACGGATGAACCGGCCGATATCTCAAGGGAGTTCGTGATGACGAAGGTGTGGCTCGTGACAGGCGCGAACAGCGGTTTCGGCCGGGCGATCACCGAGGCGGCCGTCGCGGCGGGCGGCGTGGTCGTGGCCACCGCCCGCAGCGCCTCTACCCTGGACGACCTGGTCGCCGCCCACCCCGATCAGGTCGAGGCGCTCACCCTGGACGTGACCGACACGGCAGGCATCGAGGCCGCCGTGCGCGACGTCACCGACCGGCACGGCCGCATCGACGTGCTGGTGAACAACGCGGGCCGCAGCCATGTCGGCGCACTGGAGGAGGACTCGGACGCCGAGCTGCGCGCCCTGTTCGACGTGCACGTCTTCGGCCCCGCCGCGCTGACCCGCGCCGTCCTTCCGCACATGCGGGCGCGGCGCTCGGGAGCGATCGTGCAGATGAGCAGCATGGGCGGGCAGATGTCGTTCGCGGGGTTCTCGGCGTACAGCGGCACGAAGTTCGCCCTCGAGGGGATGTCGGAGGCGCTGGCCGCGGAGGTGGGCCCGCTCGGCATCAAGGTCCTGGTCGTGGAGCCCGGCGCGTTCCGGACGAGGCTGTTCGGCAACACCAGCGCCAGCCCCGTCGAGATCCCGGACTACGCGCGGACGGCGGGCGCCACCCGCACGATGGTCGCCGGCGGCGACGGCGAGCAGCCCGGCGACCCGGCGAAGGCCGCCGCAGCGATCATCACCGCGCTCGACGCCGACGAGACCCCGCTGCGCCTCCCGCTGGGCGAGGACGCCGTGGACGCGGTCGTCGGTCACCTCGACTCGGTCCGCGCGGAGATCGCCACGTGGGAGAAGGTGACGCGCGCGACCGCCTTCGACGCCTGAGCCCCCCGCAGAGACTCCCGAGGCGGTGTCAGCGGTCGCGCTTGACCGCCCGCAGAATCACGAACTTCGGGTTGCCTGCGACGACTTGGGAGTTGCCGAAGAGCTTCCGCAGCTTCACGTGATAGTCGAGATGGCGGTTTCCGACGACCCACAGCTCGCCGCCGGGGCGCAGCGCGGCACGCGCACCGCTGAACATCCGCCAGGCGGTCGCGCCGGAGGTCGCCTGGTGGGTGTGGAAGGGCGGGTTGTTCAGGACGAGGTCCACCGACCCCGCCGGGACGGTGGCCAGCGCGTCGCCCGCGATGAACTCCGCCCGGGTGGAGTCGGCGGCGTTCGCGCGGAAGGTGGCCTCCGCCGAGGCCATGGCGGGGTACGACTCGTCGATGAAGGTGACCGTGGCCTCGGGGTCGGCGACGGCGGCGGCCGTGCCGAGCACGCCGTTGCCGCAGCCCAGGTCCACGATGTGCGCGGCGCCCTTGCCGGTCGGCAGGTGCTGCAGAAGGAAGCGGGTGCCGATGTCGAGGCGCTCGGCGCAGAACACGCCCGCGTGGTTGACGGCGGTGAGGCCCGCGCCCGCGCCGGAGTCGTCGTCGAGGACGTAGCTGCGCGGCCAGGGGCTGGGGCTGGGGCCGTGCTCCGGGTCCGGGTCCGGGGTGCTGAAGATGAGCCGCGCCTTCTGCCGGGCCAGCGACGTCCGCGTAGGGCCGATGATCCGCTCGAACAGGTCGAGCGTCGAGGTATGGATCTCGGTGACCATGCCGGTGCCGACGACGACCGTGCCAGCGTGCAGGGCGGGCGCGAGCCGGTGCAGCTGGTCCTCCAGGAGCGCGAGGCTCTTCGGTACGCGGACCAGGAGTACGTCGATCCGGCTCGGCGGGGCGTCGCAAGTCGTCGAGAGCCGCACCGCGTCCGGCGCGAATCCGGCGCGTGCCACGTTGGCCCGCGCCGCCTCCCGCGCGAGGAACGAGTCGGTGATCAGCGTCGGCCCGTGCTCCGCCAGCGCGGTGGTCAGCGCGCCCCAGCGGTCACCGACGACGGCCACGGTGCCGGAGAGGTCGACGGGCTTCCCCTCCGCTTCCGTTCCTTCCGTCTCGCCCGCGAGATGCCGCAGCAGGTAGGCGTCGGCGGCGGACCAGGCGCGCAGCGGGTCGCGAGGGTCCTCGGGAAATCGTGTGAGGTCGTACGCGCCCCATGACGTGCTCAGCCGGTTCATCGTGCCCTCAGGCTAACGGAGTGGCGCCGCTGCCCCGATCAGCGGCTCCCGTAGTGCGAGCGCGGCCCGTTCTCCTTACCGTCCTTTCGTGGAGCACCCGCGCATCCCATCCCCGAGGAGCCGTCATGCCGGAGCTGTTCATCGGCGGAACATGGACCACTGCCGTGGACGGGCAGGTACGGGAAATCCGCTGCCCCGCGGACAACACCCTGGTCGCGACCGTCGACGAGGCCGGACCGAAGGACGCGGCGGCGGCGATCGCCGCCGCGCGTGAGGCCTTCGACCGCGGACCGTGGCCCGCCACCCCCGCGGCCGAACGAGGCAGGCTGCTGCTGCGTGTGGCCGATCTCCTCGAACGCGACAAGGACGCACTCGCCCGCGCCGAATCCCTGGACACCGGGAAGCGGCTCGTGGAGAGCGAGTACGACATGGACGACATCGCGAACTGCTTCCGCTACTTCGGGAACCTGACGGCGTCGGGCGGCACCGACCGGATCGTCGACGCCGGAAGCCCGGATGTGGACAGCCGGGTGGTGCACGAGCCGGTCGGGGTGTGCGCGCTGATCACCCCATGGAACTATCCGCTGCTGCAGACGGCCTGGAAGGTCGCCCCGGCGCTCGGCGCGGGCAACACCTTCGTCCTCAAGCCCAGCGAGCTGACCCCGCACACCTCCATCATCCTGATGCGGCTGCTCACCGAGGCCGGTCTTCCGGGCGGGGCCGCCAACCTGATCCTCGGCGCGGGCCCCACCGCGGGCGCGCCGCTCAGCGAGGACCCGCGGGTCGACATGGTGTCGTTCACCGGCGGTCTTGTCACCGGGCGGCGCATCATGGCCGCCGCGGCGCCCACGGTGAAGAAGGTCGCCCTGGAACTGGGCGGCAAGAACCCGAACATCGTCTTCGCCGACGCCGACTTCGACGCCGCGCTCGACTACGCCCTGATGGCGATCTTCCTGCACTCGGGCCAGGTCTGTTCGGCCGGGGCCCGGCTCCTCGTCGAGGACTCACTGCACGACAGGTTCGTCGACGCGGTGGTCGAGCGCGCGCAGCAGATCCGGCTCGGCGGCCCCTTCGACGTCAACGCCCGCACGGGGCCGCTGATCTCCGCCGCGCACCGCGACAAGGTCGAGGCGTACGTGGCGGCGGGCATCGCCGAGGGCGCGGTCCTTCGCTGCGGGGGCGCGCGCCCCGACGACCCGGCGCTGCGGGACGGCTACTACTACCCGCCGACCGTGCTCGACGAGTGCACCCCCGGCATGTCCGTGGTCACCGACGAGTCGTTCGGCCCGGTGCTCACCGTCGAGCGGTTCCGGGACGAGGAGGAAGCGGTCGCGCTCGCCAACGACACCGTCTACGGACTCGCGGGCGCCGTCTGGACCGAGGACACCGGCAAGGGCCAGCGCGTGGCGTCCCGGATGCGCGCCGGGACCGTGTGGATCAACGACTTCCACCCCTACGTGCCGCAGGCGGAGTGGGGCGGCATGAAGCAGTCCGGCTTCGGCCGCGAACTGGGGCCCGCCGGCCTCGCCGAGTACCAAGAGGCCAAGCACATCTGGCGCAATCTCGCAGCGACACCGCAGAGGTGGTTCGAATGAGCACGGATTCCGGCCCAGGCCCGGACCCCGCCGTCCCGGCGAGGTCCCAGAGCCAGGATGACGACGATGCCCTGGGCGAGCTCGGTTACCGCCCCGAGCTCAAGCGCACCCTCGGCAACTTCCACACCTTCGCCGCGGGGATCAGCTACATCTCGATCCTGACCGGCACCTTCCAGCTCTTCTACTTCGGCGTCAGCTTCGGCGGTCCCGCCTACTGGTGGTCGTGGCCGATGGTCTTCGTCGGTCAGCTGATGGTGGCCCTCTGCTTCTGCGAGCTGGCCGCCCGGTATCCCGTCGCCGGGTCCATCTACAACTGGGCCAAGAAGATGGGCGGTCCGCACGTCGGCTGGCTCGGCGGCTGGATGATGATGACGGCCACCATGGTCACGCTCTCCGCCGTGGCGCTCGCCTACCAGATCACGCTGCCGCAGATCTCCGACTGGTTCCAGTTCGTGGGCGACGGCAGCGGCAAGAACGACGCGGCGGCCAACGCCGTGCTCCTGGGCACGGTCCTCATCGTGTTCTCCACCGCGGTGAACGCCTTCGGGGTCAAGCTCATGGCCCGGATCAACTCGGCGGGTGTGTTCATCGAGCTGATCGCCGCGGTCGCGCTGATCATCTTCCTGGCGGCGCACATCACCCGTGGCCCCAGCAGCGCCCTCACCGAGACGAACGGCCTCGGCAGCGGCCAGACGCTCGGGTACTTCGGCGCCTTCCTGACCGCGTCGCTGGCCTCCGCGTACGTGATGTACGGCTTCGACACGGCCTCTTCGCTCGGCGAGGAGTCGCACAATCCGGGCCGCAACGCACCCCGCGCCATTCTGCGTGCCCTCATCGCCTCCTTCACCATCGGCGCGTTCATCCTGCTGTTCGCCCTGCTCGCGGTGCCGGATCTGCAGGCCGAGGAACTCTCCACCGGCGGACTGCAGTACGTGGTCCTCGAGACGCTCGGCTCCACCATCGGCGAGATCTTCCTCTGGGCGGTGGTCGTCGCCATCACCGTCTGTGTGCTTGCCGTGCAGGCCGCCGGCATCCGGCTGATGTTCGCCATGGCGCGGGACAACAACCTTCCGGCGGGCACGCACCTCGCCAAGGTCAGCCCCCGCTTCCAGACCCCCGTGGTGCCCGCCGTCCTGATCGGCATCGTGGGTGTCGTCATCCTGGTGATCAACATCAACCAGCCGCAGATCTTCTCGGTGATCACGAGCATCGCGATCATCATGATCTACGTGGCCTACCTGCTGGTCACCGTGCCCATGCTGCTCACGCGGCTGCGCGGCGAGTGGCAGCCCGCCGAGGGGAAGTTCTCGCTCGGCCGGTGGGGGCTGCCGATCAACATCATCGCGGTGCTCTGGGGCGCGGCGATGTCCCTGAACCTGGCCTGGCCCCGCGCCGAGGTCTACAACGCCACCGGACCTCAGCACTGGTACCTGCGCTGGGGCGCGTTCCTCTTCATCGGCATCGTGGCGCTCGGCGGCTTCGCCTACTACTGGTTCGTGCAGCGGCACAAGACGGGCGTGCTCGAGGAGCACCGCTTCCAGGCCGCCGACCCCACGTCTCCCCCGTCGCCGCCGTCACCCCCGGCCGCTCCCTGAACCCCGCTGATCTGGAGTCGTCATGCCCGCAGAGAGTCCCAAGGCCGAGTTCGACTACGTGGTGGTCGGCGGCGGTACGGCAGGCGCCGTCGTCGCCGCGCGGCTGACCGAGAACCCGGACGTCAGCGTCTGCGTCCTTGAGGCAGGGCCTTCGGACGTCGGCGACGACAACATCCTCCAACTGACCCGGTGGATGGCCCTGTTGGAGTCCGGTTACGACTGGGACTACCCGGTGGAACCGCAGGAGAACGGCAACAGCTTCATGCGGCACGCCCGCGCCAAGGTGCTCGGCGGCTGCTCGTCGCACAACTCCTGCATCGCCTTCTGGGCCCCCGCCGAGGACCTCGACGAGTGGGGCTCCCTGGGCTGCACGGGCTGGAGCGCCGCGGACTGCTTCCCCCTCTACCAGCGCCTGGAGACCAACGACGCGCCCGGCGACCACCACGGCCGCTCGGGCCCGGTGAACATCATGAGCGTCCCGCCCAACGACCCCTGCGGGTCGGCCCTGTTGGAGGCGTGCGCGGCGGCGGGCATCCCCACCACGCCGTTCAACACCGGCAAGACGGTGGTGCGCGGCGCCCACTGGTTCCAGATCAACTCCCTTACGGACGGCACCCGTTCATCCGCCTCGGTGTCGTACCTGCACCCGATCCTCGGCAAGCGGCCCAACCTGGAGGTACGCACAGGGCTGCAGGCCAAGCAGTTGCTGTTCGACGAGAACCGGCGGTGCACCGGCGTCGAGTACCTGGAGCCCGACACCATCCACAGCGGCAGCGTCACGGCGCGCCGCGAGGTGATCGTGTCCTGCGGGGCCGTCGACTCGCCGAAGCTCCTGATGCTGTCGGGGATCGGTCCCGCCGGGCATCTGCGGGAGTGCGGCGTGGACGTGCGGGTGGACTCCCCCGGAGTCGGCGCCCACCTCCAGGACCACCCCGAGGGCGTGATCATGTGGGAGGCGAAGCAGCCGATGGTCACCTCCTCCACCCAGTGGTGGGAGATCGGCATCTTCGCGAACACCGAACCGGGCCTCGACCGCCCGGACCTGATGTTCCACTACGGCTCGGTGCCCTTCGACATGAACACCTACCGGCGCGGCTATCCGACCACCGACAACGCCTTCTGCCTCACCCCGAACGTCACCCGGGCCCGCTCCATGGGCACGGTGCGGCTGCGCACCCGCGACTTCCGGGACAAGCCGAAGGTCGACCCGCGCTACTTCACGCACGAGCACGACATCCGCGTGATGACGTACGGACTCCGTCTTGCCCGCGAGATCGCGGCGCAGTCCCCGATGGCGGACTGGGCGGGCACCGAACTGGCTCCAGGTCCTGACGCCACGACCGACGACGAGCTGTTCGCCTACATCCGACAGACCCACAACACCGTCTACCACCCGGCGGGCACCGTGCGGATGGGCGCGACGGACGACGCGGACTCGCCGCTCGACCCCGAACTGCGGGTCAAGGGCGTCACCGGGCTCCGTGTCGCCGACGCGTCGGTCATGCCGTTCCTGCCCGCGGTCAACCCGTGCATCACGACGATGATGATCGGCGAGAAGTGCGCGGACATGATCAAGTCGGGCTGAGCGGCGAAGTCACTGGCGGTCGAACCACGTCGGCTGTTCATCGGCCATGGCCTGCTTGATCCGGAAGAGTCCGAACTCGTGCAGGTCGGGCAGCTGGTCCAACGCGAACCAGCCCACTTCGAGCGACTCGTCGTCGTTGACCCTGGCCTCGCCGCCGACGGCGCGGCAGCGCAGGGTGATGTCCATGAACTGGCAGGTGTCGCCGTTGGGGTACGTCACCGGCTCCAGGGCCTCGACGAGCACCACGCGCTCGGCCACGCAGTGCACCGCGGTCTCCTCGAACACCTCGCGCACGGCACACGCGGCGGGCTGTTCCCCCGGATCCGGGATGCCGCCGATGACCGACCACTTGCCGTTGTCGGAGCGCCGCCCGAGGAGCACTCTGCCCTCGTCGTCGAAGACGATGGCGGTGACCCCGGGGAGCCACAACAGCTGGTGGCCCGCGTCGGCCCGGATCGTGCGGATGAAGTCAGGAGTAGCCATGGCCTCGACCCTAACGGGAGCGCCTGGCCCGCACGGCGCCCGTCACCGCCCAGCCGAGACCGCCGGCGGCGATCAGCACCAGGATGCCCTCGGGCAGGACGCCGAGCCGGGTGGCCGGGGTCTGCGATGAGCGCAGCGGCACCTCCTCGACGAGCGAATCGGCGGTGAACCACTTCGTCTTCTGGGAGACCCGGCCGTCCGGCATGATGATCGCGCTGACGCCGCTGGTCACCGGCACGGTGACGGTGCGGCTGTGCTCGACGGCGCGGATCCGCGACATGGCAAGCTGCTGGTACGTCATCTCGCTGCGGTCGAACGTCGCGTTGTTGCTGGGTACGGAGATCAGCTGCGCGCCATGGGTGACGGTGTCGCGCACGGCCCAGTCGAAGGCCGCTTCGTAGCAGGTGGCGAGGCCCACCTCGGTGCCCGCCATGGTGAAGACGCCGGGCTTCGTGCCGCGGCTGAAGTCCTGGCGCACCATGCCGACGTCGCTGCTGAAGAAGCCGACGACGTCGCGCAGCGGGATGTACTCGCCGAAGGGCTGGATCTGCCGCTTGTCGTAGGTGTCCGTGGGGCCCTTCTTCGGGTCCCACAGGATCTGCTCGTTGAAGAGCTTGCCGTCCTTGGACTGGACGACCCCGCCGACCGAGATGGGGGCGCCGATCGCCTTGACCGCACGCTCGATCGCCTCGCGCGCGTCGGGGTTGGTGAACGGGTCGATGTCGGAGGAGTTCTCCGGCCACAGGACGAAGTCCGGCTGCTTCGCCTTGCCCGCCTTCACCCGGTCCGCGAGCCGCTCGGTCTCACGCACATGGTGGTCGAGCACGGCCCGGCGCTGGGCGTTGAACTCCAGGCCCGCCTGCGGGACGTTGCCCTGGATGGCCGCGACGGTCGCCGTGCCGTCCTCGGCGTCGTCGCTGATGAGCGGAAGCGCGGCGAAGGCACCGCCGACCGGGACGAGCACGCTGAGCAGGGCCGCTGCCGCCGCGCCACGGCGTACGACGCGGGTGCCGCGCATCTCGAGCGCCTGACGGACGATCTCGTACAGGCCGAAGCCGCACAGGACCACCGCGAACCCGAGCACCGGGGTACCGCCAAGGGCGGCAAGCGGCAGGAAGACACCATCCGCCTGCCCGAAGCCGATCTTCCCCCAGGGGAATCCGCTGAACGGCACGCGCGCGCGTGCCGCCTCACCGGCGACCCAGAGAGCCGCCGCCCAGAGCGGATAGCCGGGCAGCCGCGAGACGGCGGCGATGCCCGCTCCGACGAGGGCGACGAACATCGCCTCGATGGCGGCGAGCGCCAGCCAGGGCCCCGGACCGACCTCCACTCCGGTCCACACCAGGAGCGGCAGCAGGAAGCCGAGGCCGAAGAGATAGCCGAGCCCGAGGCCCGCCTTCCAGCTGCGGCCGTGCAGGCACCAGGCGAACACCGCGAAGGCCGGCAGGGCCAGCCACCACAGGGTGCGTGGCGGAAAGCTGACGTACAGCAGCACTCCGGAGAGTGCCGCCGCGGCGGCCGGGACGAGCCCTCTCAGGACGCGGGCCTTGCGCGAGGCGGGCGCGGGACGCGGTCCGAGCTGCTCCGACTCGTCTACGGAGGTCGTGGTGGCGGTCACTCGGGGAGTGTACGGCGCGTCACTCGGACACGGACAGCAAGGTCGTGCCCGGCCGTCGAAGGCTGCGTCCACGCGATCGACGGATCGTTCCTGCGCAAGACGTCCACATCTCACGGTCCCAGCGACTACGGTGTGCCCGAGTCCCTGACCTGCGGCCGGATGGAGCCACAGCGTTCGGGGCCCGTCATACGGCGGGGGGCGACGGGGTGGGGACAACGGGGATGGCCGCGACGGCCGGGCCACCAGGGGCGTACGAACGGCGCAGCGCGTCCGACGCGACGGGCTGCGCCCTGCTCGGTGTGTGCGCGGCCTGGACCTTGATCAGCGCCGGGGTGCACGGCGGCCAGCCCGAGGGCGTGCTCCTCGCGGTGCTCGCCGTGGCCGCCGGGTACGCGGGCGGGCGGATCTGCGGCGCGCTCCTGCCGGTCGCCGCGCCCTGCGCCGGTGCGCTGGCGGGGGTCGGCC
>NZ_BAAAUG010000023.1:1216-12071 GCF_039533825.1 Streptomyces rectiviolaceus | reverse complement strand
TCGGCATGCTCGGCTTCCGAGAGGCCGAGCTCAGCGCCCGGCTGCTGTCCATCTGCATGGTGTGCGAGATCGCCATCCTGGTCGCACTGGACATCGCCATCCTGGTCCGCGAGGGCGGCTCGGCTCTCCCCTCCGCCTCCTTCGCCCCGAACGAGGTGCTCGCCCCCGGGCTCGGCGTCTCCGTGATGTTCGGCTTCGCTTCCTTCCTCGGCTTCGAATCGGCCGCCCTGTACAGCGAGGAGGCCAAGGCGCCACGCCGCAGCGTCCCCCGCGCCACCATCATCGCCGTGCTGACGGTCGCCTCGTTCTACGCCCTGACCAGCTGGGTCGCCGTCGGCGCTCTGGGACCCGACCGGGTACGCGCCCAGGCCGAGGGCCACCTCGGCGATCTGTTCTTCCTGCTCAGCGACAGCTACCTGGGGCACCCGGCCACCGTCACCATGCAAGTCCTGCTGTGCACCAGCCTGTTCGCCGCCTGGCTGGCGCTGCACAACGCCGCCAACCGGTACATGTACGCCCTGAGCCGCGACGGGCTGCTGCCGGGCGGCCTCCACACCACGCACGCGGGGCACGGCTCCGTGCACCGGGCCAGCGTGGTCCAGTCCGTCTTCAGCGCGGTGGTGGTCACCTTGTTCGCCGTCGCGGGTCTCGACCCGTACGTGAACATGTCGACCAGCATGCTGGGCCTCGGCACCCTCGGCATCATCCTGCTGCAGGCCGTGGCCTCGGTGGCCGTGATCGGCTACTTCCGTCATCAGCGCGAGGGACGCTGGCAGACCGTCGTCGCGCCCGCGCTGGGAGCCCTGGGGCTGATCACCGCGGCGATTCTGGTGGTGTCGAACTTCGACGTGCTGACCGGGACCACCGATCCCGTCGTCACCGCCTTGCCGTGGCTCCTGCTGGTGGTCGGCGGCATCGGCGTCGGCCTTGCCACCTGGCTGCGCTCGGCCCGCCCGGACCGGTACGCGCGCCTGGGCGGCGCATCCGTGCCGGCGCCGGCTCCGGAGCCCACCGCCGCGGAGCCCACCGCCCCGGCCGGGGACCCTTCCGGCAGCCTCTCCCAAGCCGCGCCGTGACTCCGCCTCGATCCGGGAGCCGCGCAGTGAAAGGACCAGATCCAATGGCTCGTGAAGCCGAAACGCATGCGGACATACCCTTCGGTCCCGAAGACACACCGTGGCAGAAAACCTTCAGCGGCCTACGGGTTGTCGGCGGACGCCCCTACGGCACCCCACCGTCCTCCGACCCCCGGGCGGCCTACATCAGCGTTCCCGAAGTGCCCCACCACAAGGTGCAGTTGCCGCCCACCGGACTGGACGCGGAGCAGTACACCGAGGCCGAGGCGCTGTTTCGCAGTCACATAGACACCCAGACGCGCAACTTCGCCGGCTACCAGGTCACCAGCGCCCTCGACTACGAAGAACGCCTGGGGCACTATCTCAACCGGCACCTCAACAACGTCGGAGACCCCTACCAGTCCAGCTCGTACACGCTCAACTCCAAGGTGCTCGAGCGGGCCGTACTCGACTACTTCGCCTCGCTGTGGCACGCGAAGTGGCCGCACGACCCGGAGGACCCCGAGTCGTACTGGGGCTACGTCCTGACCATGGGCTCCAGCGAAGGGAACCTGTACGGCCTGTGGAACGCACGGGACTACCTGTCCGGCAAGCCCCTGCGCACGCACCAGCGCGAGCCGGGCACGGTGGCCGTCGGGCAGGAACTGCTCGGCGAGGGCCCGCACGACTTCCATCCGGTGGCGTTCTTCTCCGAAGACACCCACTACTCGCTGACCAAAGCCGTACGGGCGCTGGACATCGACACCTTCCACACCCTGGGCTCCACGCGCTACCCGGACGAAAACCCCCTCGCACCAGGGGCCCCCTGGCCGCGGGAGGTGCCCTCCACCGAGCACGGCGCCATCGACGTCGAACAACTCGCCGTGCTGGTACGGTTTTTCGCCAGTCGCGGTTACCCGATCCTGATCAGCCTCAACTACGGGTCCACCTTCAAAGGCGCGTACGACGACGTCGAGGCGGTCGCCCGCACGGTGCATGGCATCTGTGCCGAATACGGTCTTGACAACCGGCGCGTCGACCGCAGAGGCGGCAACAGCAGCGACTGCGACGAGCGGCCGGGATACTGGGTGCACGTCGACGGGGCACTGGGAGCCGGTTACGCGCCCTACCTGGAGATGGCCCGGGACGTCGGCATGGTGGAGCAGGCACCGCCGGCCTTCGACTTCCGGCTCTCCGGCGTGCACTCACTGACCATGAGCGGCCACAAATGGATGGGGACACCGTGGGCGTGCGGAGTGTTCATGACCCGCACCGGAATGCAGATGGCCCCGCCCAGGGCATCGGAGTACATCGGCTCCGCCGACACCACCTTCGCGGGCTCCCGCAACGGCTTCTCCTCGCTGCTGATGTGGGACTATCTGGCCCGTCACTCCTACGACGACCAGGCCAGGCTCGCGGCCGAGTGCGACGGCCTCGCTGCCTACACGCATGAGCAACTGCTCGCGCTCCAGGAGCAGTTGGGACAGGACCTGTGGGTGGCCCGCAGCCCGCAGTCGCTGACGGTACGGTTTCGCCAGCCACACGCGGACATCGTCCGCCGCTACTCCCTCTCCAGCGAAACCGTGCACGTCGACGGCGCCGCGCGCACCTACGTCCACCTGTACGCGATGCGCCACCTCACCGGCCAACGCGTCGACGAACTCATCGGCGAGCTGCGACAGCCGGGGGCTTTTCCCCTGGCCTCGTACACCGGGACCACATCGCGATGACCTTGATGGCGCACCACGTTCGAAAACCGGGCCGCTTGGAGAGGCCCCGGAGCTTGTTCACCCACGACGGCGAAGGCGGTCCACATGCTCCCGGGCAGGTGGGCCCCTTCTTTTCCGCAGTCGGCTCACGTCTTTGAGATGTCCCGAGCCGTCGCCGAGGAGAGACATGTCCGCTCAACAGCACGACTTCCGGCTGACCGCCGACGAGGTGGCGGAGTTCCACCGGAACGGATACGCGGGCCCCTTCACGCTCTATGAGCCCGACGAGATCGAGCGGGAGTGGGCCAAGGCCCGCCAGGACCTCATGGACCGCAGCGGCGCGGTGTACCGGGACGAATCCGATGGCTCGGGGGCGGCGAACCTGTCCAACTACGACCGGCACCTGGACAATGCCTTCCTCGCCGACCACATCACCCACCCGCACGTCGTGGACCGGGTCGCCTCCGTGCTCGGCCCGGACGTGCTGTGCTGGCGCTCCGACTTCTTCCCCAAGTACCCGGGGAACGAGGGCACGGACTGGCACCAGTCCGCCACCTTCGCCAACGCGTCCGGACGGCCCCAGATCCAGTGGCCGTCCGGTTCCGGTCCGGGCGGCTCCCTCACCGTGTGGTGTGCGTTCAGCGACGCCACCGCCGACATGGGCTGCCTGCAGTTCATCCCCGGCACGCACCGCACCATGCGCTACGACGAGACCAAGCCGATGCGCTACGACCCCGACCGGAACATCTCCGTGGTGAAGAACGGTGTCCCGCGCGGCTTCTTCGGCTACGACTACCGCGAGCTCCAGATCGACCCGGACTGGCAGCCGGACGAGTCGAAGGCGGTGTCCATGGAGATGCGGGCCGGGCAGTTCGTCATCTTCTGGTCGCGGCTCATGCACGCCTCGCACCCGCACACCGGCCGGACCAGGCGGATGCGCATGGGCTTCTCGGCGCGCTACGTCCCCACGTCCGTGCAGGTCTACCCCGGCGTCACGGAAGTCGAGGAGTACGGCGGACGGGCGAGCCTGGAGCGCTACGGGACGGTGCTGGTCAGCGGCAAGGAGGAGTACGGCCACAACCGGGTCGCCTGGCACACCACCAAGGGCCACCCCTTCTGGCGCCGCGGCGGTGACGGCGCCTGAGGGCGGCCGGCGACATGGTGCGCCGAGGCGAAGGCGCTGCCTCGGGGGAGGGGACGGCGCCTTCGCCTCGGCCGTGTGGTGGCCCGCGTCAGGGCAGGGCCACGACCTGGGCGGCGTGGGTCAGTCCCGCGCCGAATCCGACGAGCAGGGCCAGGCCGCCGCTGGGGACCGCCCCTTGGGACAGCAGGTGGTCCAGGGCCAGCGGGATCGACGCGGCCGAAGTGTTCCCGGCTGTGACGACGTCCTTGGCCACGACCGTGTGCGGGGCCAGGCCCAGGGACTTGGCGGCGGTGTCGATGATGCGCGCATTGGCCTGGTGGGGGACGAACGCGGCGAGGTCGGCGACATCAACTCCCGCTTCCCGCAAGGCCTGTTGGGCGATCTCCGGCACGATCCTGGTGGCCCAGCGGAACACCTCGGGGCCTGCCATCCGCAGATACGGCCAGGCGGCCTGCCCGCTGCGGACGTCCAGCCAGCTGCGGTCGTGGGCGATCATGTGGTGCCGCTCGCCGTCGGACCCCCAGACCACCGGGCCGATGCCGGGGCTCTGGGACGGGCCCACCACGACCGCCCCCGCGCCGTCGCCGAAGAGGAACGCGGTGCCGCGGTCCGTCGGATCGACGATGTCGCTCATCTTCTCGGAGCCGACCACCACGACGTTGCGGGCGTCGCCGGAGCGCACCAGCGCGTCGGCGAGCCCCAGAGCGTAGGAGAAGCCCGAGCAGGCGGCGCCGACGTCCAGGCTGCCCGCGCCGCGGGCGCCCAGCAGGCCGGCGACGCGCGGCGCCGCGGCCGGCGCCTGCTCCAGGAAGGACATGGTCGCCACCAGCACCATGCCGACGTCGGCGGGCTGGATGCCCGCCTGGGCCACCGCCTTGCGGGCCGCCTCCGCGGCCATCGTGACGACCGTCTCGTCCGGTCCAGCGAACCGCCGGGAGGTGATCCCGGAGCGGCGGCGGATCCACTCGTCGCTGGAGTCGATACGGGCGCATATCTCGTCGTTGCCCACCACACGGGTCGGCCGGTACACGCCGATGCCCAGGATGCGCGCCCCGGGCGGGCGCTCGGGAAGCCGCAGGGCGCCCATCACGCCTCCGCCCCGGCCGCTGCCGCGGCGGGCACGCCCACGACGGGCAGGTCACCGTCCTCGTAGCGCCGCTTGCACGCCCGGCGCTGCACCTTGCCGCTGGAGGTCTTCGGCACGGCCCCGCGCCGCACGACGAGCACGTCGTCCGGCGTGATCCGGTTCCGTTCCCGTACGGCGTCGTGGACCCGGCGGCGGATCTCCTCGGCGCCCAGGGAGTTGAGGAGCCGTCCGTCGGCCTCGACGACCACCACGAGCCGCTCGAGCTCCCCGTCCTCGCTGG
Organism: Streptomyces rectiviolaceus; assembly: GCF_039533825.1. Taxonomy (NCBI): domain Bacteria; kingdom Bacillati; phylum Actinomycetota; class Actinomycetes; order Kitasatosporales; family Streptomycetaceae; genus Streptomyces; species Streptomyces rectiviolaceus. The sequence goes on along the minus strand of NZ_BAAAUG010000023.1, from coordinate 6,796 downwards.
AGAAGGCGGCCGCGCAGTTCGGGTGCGCTCCCGGCACGGCCAGTTCCGCGGAGAGCTCGATGTCCTGCGGGTAGTGGTTGCGCCCCTTGCGGATGATGACGTCCTTCACGCGCCCGGTGACGTACAGCTCGCCGTCGCGCAGGAAGCCGAGATCCCCGGTGCGCAGATGCGGTGTGCCGGACAGCTCCGGGTCAGCGATCCGGGCCCGGAACGTCTCCTCGTTCGCCTCGGCGCGGCCGTGGTAACCCTCCGCCACACAAGGGCCGTCGACCCATATCTCGCCCACCTGCCCGTCGACCAGGAGCCGGCGCGTGGCCGGGTCCACGATCCGTATCCGGGTGCGGCCGACCGTACTGCCGCTGCCGACCAGGGGGATGGCATCGGCGGCATGGTCGCCGACGGGCTGCGCGGTGCCGTTGCGCAGGGCCTCGGCGGACAGCCACAGGACGCTGGGCTCGCGGTCCTGGCGGGCGCCGGTCGCCTTCAGGGTGTTCTCCGCCAGGCCGTAACCGGGGCACATGGCCCGCGGGTCGAAGCCGTGCGGCGCGAACGCGTCGGCGAACGAGCAGATGGTGGCCCAGCGCACCGGCTCGGCACCGTTGGCGGCCACCCGCCAGCGGGAGAGGTCGCCGACGGCACCGGTCTTGCCCTCCGCGGCCGCCCGTACGCACAACTCGTAGGCGAAGCTGGGCGCGGCGGCATGTGTGCCGCCGAACCGGGCGAGCGCCTCCAGCCAGCGGGCCGGGCGCCGGATGAACGACTCCGGGGCCATCAGGTACGAGGGGATGCCCGCCCACAACGGCATGACGACCCCGAACAGCATGCCCATGTCATGGAAGAGCGGCAGCCAGTTGACGACGGTGCCGCCCGGCTCGCACGGCCACAGCTCGTCGGTCTCGACCACATTGGCAAGGAAGTTGGCGTGGCTGACCATGACGCCCTTGGGGTCGCCGGTGGAGCCGGACGTGTACTGGAGCAGCGCGATGTCCTCGGGGCCAGGAAGGGTCGGCCCGACGGCGTCCGGGTCGTAGCGCAGCGTGTCGGTGGCGACGAGCGTCAGACCGCTCAACTCCGGCATGTCACCGAAGCGTTCACGTACCTCGCGCGCGACCTCCGCGGTGGTCAGGACGGTCGAGGTCCCGGCGTCGTCGGCGATCCGGCGCAGCCGCTCGACCTCCTCGCGGCGCCGCGGCACCTGGACCGGTGCGCTGGCCACACGCGCGTACATGCACCCCAGCAGGGTCCGGACGAACTCCAGGCCGGAGGGGTAGAGCAGCACGGCGCCGTGCCCCGAGAGCCCCTCGGCCGCGAACCTGGCCGCCCGCATGCGGGCATCGGTGTGGAGGCGGCCGTAGGTGAGTGTTTCGTGGGGGTCCTCGCCGTTGCGCAGGAAGACATAGGCGGTCTGGTCGGGCTGCTTCTCGCCGCGCGACCGCAGGGCGTCCGCCAAGGTGTGCACGTCCACGGTCGAGTACGGTCCTGTGATGGTCACGGGTCGGATCTCCTCATGCATGCAGGGACTTCGAGCGGGGTGAGGTCGTCGGGGCTACTGCGTCATGGGCGCCGAGGCCAGCATCTGTTCCACCGCCGCCAGCACATTCCTGGTCGCCGTCGCGGCGGCCGGGACGATGTCGGCCATGAGGAGATATCCGTGCACCAGGCCCGGAGCGGGCACATGGTGCACCTCGACGCCGTCGGCAGCCATCCGGACCGCCAGCTCGACACCTTCGTCGTGCAGCGGGTCGAACTCGGCCGTGCCGATCACGGTGGGCGGCAGCCCGCGCAGGTCGGCGCCCAGCAGGTCGATCTCCGGGTCCGTGCGGCGCGCCGGGTCCGGCACGTACTGGTCGTAGTACCAGCGCAGGTCGTCGACTTCCGAGAGGTACCCCGAGCCGTACTTGTCGGCGGACTCCGACCGCAGCTCCGGATCGGTCGGCGGGTACACCAGCAGCTGCGCGGCGAACCCGATGCCGCCGTGGTCGCGGTGGTGCATCGCGATCCCCACGGCCAGGGCCCCGCCCGCACTGTCCCCGGCGATCACGTAGTGGCGGCCGGGGAAGGTGCGGTCCGCCCACTCGGACGCGGCGATGCCGTCCCGGAGCGGGCCGGGGTGCGGATGTTCCGGCGCACGGCGGTAGTCGACGGAGACGACGATCGCGCCGAGTTCGGCGCAGATACGACGGCAGACCGGGTCGTGCGTGTCGACGTCTCCGACCGTCCAGCCGCCCCCGTGCAGGTACGTCACCAGACGGCCCCGATCGGTGGGCGGCAGATACGTCCGGACGCCGAACTCGCCGTCGCCGCCGTCGATCAGCTGGTCCTTCGTCTCGATGCCCGCGTCCCGCGCGGCCCCGCCGCGCACATGGGCCGCCTGCGCGGCGTAGCGGTCGCGCACTTGGGCCACGGGGAGCGTGCGCGCCGGTTCGGGCCGGCCGCCGGCCTGCCATTTGATCAAGGCGCGGACGAATCGGTCCATGGCCAAGGGGGCTCTCCTTGAGTCACACCAGCGGAGGATTCAAGGGTTTGAATCCGCGCAGCCGGCTGTACATGTGGTACGGGTACGGCGCGGTGACCGAGCTGACCTTGTCGAGCCGGGACAACTGCTCGGCGTCCAACTGCCAGCCGATCGCGCCCAGGTTGTCCCGCAGCTGTTGTTCGTTGCGTGCACCGATGATGACCGTCGCCACTGTCGGCCGGGTCAGTAGCCAGTTCAGCGCCACTTGAGGCACGGTCCGGCCGGTCTCCGATGCGATGTCATCGAGCACGTCGACCAGGTCGTAGAGCCGCTCGTCGTCGATGGGCGGCGCGGCCGCGGCCGTACGGTGCAGCCGGCTCGCCTCGGGCAGCGGCCGGCCGCGGCGGATCTTCCCGGTCAACCGGCCCCAGCCCAGCGGGCTCCACACCACCGCGCCGATGCCCTGGTCGTGGGCGAGCGGCATGAGCTCCCACTCGTAGTCACGGCCGGCGAGCGAGTAATAGACCTGATGCGCGACGTACTTGGAGAAGCCGTGCCGGTCGGCGGCGGCCAGCGATTTCATCAGCTGCCAGCCGGCGAAGTTCGACGCCCCCACGTAGCGGATCTTGCCCGAGCGGACCAGGTCGTCCAGGGCCGCGAGCGTCTCGTCGACCGGGGTGCCGGAGTCGAACACGTGCAGCTGGAACAGGTCGATGTGGTCGACGCGCAGCCGGCGCAGCGACCCCTCGACCGCCTTGATAAGCCGGGATCGCCCCGTGCCCATCTCGCCGGGCTCGGAGCCGGTGGGCGTGCCCGTCTTGGTGGACAGCAGCACCCGGTCCCGGCGCCCGGAGATCGCCGCACCGAGCAGCTCCTCCGACTTGCCCTCCGAGTACACGTCCGCGGTGTCGAACATCGTCACACCGGCGTCCAGACAGATGTCGACCATGCCCCGCGCCTGCTGTTCGTCGGTGTTGCCCCAGGCGCTGAACAGGCTGCCGCGGCCACCGAACGTGGCCGCGCCCAGACTCAGGACCGGGACATGCAGGCCGGAGGCTCCGAGCCGTCGGTATTCCATGACCGTCTCCTCTCCACCAACTCCGCGGTCACCAGTCGATCAGCGTGAGGGAGACGGCGAACCCGCCGCCCATGCCGAGCATCAGGACCCGGTCACCCCGGCGCAGCGCCCCGGAGCGGGCCGCCCGGTCGAGGGTGAGCGGGACCGACGCGGAGCCGACGTTGCCGAACTCGCTGACCGTGCGGTGCAGCGTGGCGCCCGGCAGGTCGAGCTTCGACCACAGGTCGTCGAGCATGACCCCGTTGGCCTGGTGCGGGACGACGTGGGTGATGTCGGCCGGAAGCACCTCGCAGTCGTGCAGGAACTGCTTCACGAGCCCGGGCACCGTGTTGATGATGAAGTCCCGGACGGTGCGCCCCTCCATCGAGAAGTACTGCAGACCGGCGTCGTGCGCCTGCGGGTCGTAGGGCTGCCTGCTGCCGCCCGCCGGCACGACGACGAGGTCGGACATCTCGCTGTACATGTGGAACGCCGTCGTACGGATCCGGCGGTCGGCGTCGCCCGGGCCGATGACCGCGGCGCCGGCGCCGTCGCCGAAGAGGATCACGGTCTTCTTGTCTGCCGGGTCGAGGATCTGCGAGTACAGGTCGGCGCCGATGACCAGTCCGTAGCCGCCGGACTTGGCGATGATTCCGTGGGCCACGTCGAGGGCGAAGGAGAAGCCGGCGCAGACCGCGTTCACGTCGAACGCCGAGACGCCGGGCGTGGCCCCGCCCAGGTTCTGGTGCACGAACACGGCGGTGGCCGGCTGCTTGTGGTCCGGGGTCGAGGTGGCGACGACGATGGTGGACAGCTGGTCCGCCGTGATCCCCGCGGATTGAAGGGCTCTGCGCGCGGCGCCGGTGGCGAGGTCGGAGGTGGCCTGCCCCGGTTCGGCCCAGCGGCGCTCGCGGATGGCGGTCTTCCGTACGATCCAGGCGTCGTCGACCCCGGCGGGCGTACCGACCTCGGTGTTGGACACCACACGGTCCGGGACGTACGACCCGGTGCCCAGTATCGCGACAGGTGCTGAAGGCACAGGCATGGGCGACCTCATTCGGTGACGTCGGCGGGCAGGGCGAAGTCCGTGGTGGCCTCGGGCCACTCCGGTACCGACTCGATCTCCAGCACCGCCACGGTCAGCGAGTAGCCGCCGCCGGCACTGACCAGGAGCACCAGGTCGCCCTCGCGGATGTGCTTCTTCTCCACGAGCCGCGCCACTCCCGCGAGCAGGTCGCCCGCGCCCAGGTGCCCGGTGTAGCGGCCCCAGTCCATCAGCGACCGGTCGGCCGTGATGCCCAGCGGCTGGAGGAACTGAGCGTCCATCAGACCGTGGCCCATGTTGGGCATCAGGATCTTGGCGAAGTCGTCCAGCTTGTGCCCGGTCTTGTCGAGCACCGAGCGGACGGTGTCCTGCAGCGCCACCTCGGCGCGCTGCATCACCGACTCCTTGCCGACCTTGGCCAGGTACGACTTCTTGGGCGCGCGCAGATCGTCGACCTTGGGCTGCGGGGCGGTGGTGAACGGGTGGTTGCCGCGGTGCAGCGGCTCCAGCGAGGCGTCGGTGTACGACTCGATGGCGTGGACGCGGGCGAAGCCGCCGGCGGTGGAGAGCACCATGGCCGTCGCACCGTCGCCGACGACGATGCCGTACGCGCCCCGCCACCGGTCCATGCCGGGCAGGCAGAACCGGTCCGACGTGGTGACCATGGCGCTCGTCCCGCGGCCGGCCTGGAGCTGGGACACGGCCAGATCCATCGCGACCATGCCGCCGTTCGACAGCTGCTGCACGTTCACCGCGAAGGCGCCGGTGACGCCAAGTTCCCGCTGGATGTACGGGCCTGAGGTCCAGCAGTAGTCGCGGCCCTGGTGGTACACCGACGCGTGCACGAGTACGTCGAGCCGGCCGCCGACCACGTGCGCGGCACGGTCGAGCGCGCGCCGCGCCGCAAATGCCGCCATGTCGGGAACCGAGGTCTCGTCCGCGACGACCGGCAGACAGACCATTTTGTTCTCTTCGAAATCCTCGGCAGCGTACTTGTTGTCGGCCACTGCTTCCCTGGCCGAT
>NZ_BAAAUG010000023.1:0-1174 GCF_039533825.1 Streptomyces rectiviolaceus | reverse complement strand
CGAAGCCCGCGGATAGAATTCCTCCGCCGGAATACATTTCACGCTACCAGCGCCGCCCTGATGGTCCGCATATTAAATTCTCACGCCTTGCACTCAAAAGTGCACAGTCGTGATGCGGCGGCCGGCCGCATTATCGATGGGTGAGCAATTGATCTCGCCGGGCGGGATCACAGGGGGATGTTGCCCCGGTGAATCCGGGGTGCGGGGACCGCTTCGTTGCGCAGCGCGCGCAGGGTCCTGGCGATGTGCGTACGCGTGGACGACGGGGTGATGACCCCGTCGATGAAGCCGAGCTCGGCCGCCACGTACGGCGTGCAGTAGCGGTCCTGGTACTCCCGCTCCAGTTCCGCCCGGACCGCCTCGATGTCGCCGCCCTCGGCCTGCACCTGCGCCAGTCGGCGGCGGTGCACGATGCTCGTCGCGCCCTGCGCCCCCATGATCGCGATCTCCGCGGTGGGCCAGGCCAGGTTGACGTCGGCGCCGAGGTGCTTGGAGCCCAGCACGTCGTACCCGGCGCCGTACGCCTTGCGCGTGATCACGGTGACCATGGGGACCGTTGCCTCCGCGTAGGCGTAGATCAGCTTCGCGCCGCGCCGGATGATCCCGCTCCACTCCTGGGTGGTGCCGGGCAGGAAGCCGGGCACGTCCACGAACGTCAGGATCGGCACGTTGAACGCGTTGCAGGTCCGCACGAAGCGCGCCGCCTTCTCGGCGGCGTCGATGTCCAGGCAGCCGGCGAAGTGCAGCGGCTGGTTGGCGACGACGCCGACGCTGCGGCCCTCGATGCGGGCGAAGCCCACGAGGATGTTCCGCGCGAACAGCTCCTGGACCTCCAGGAACTCGCCGTCGTCGACCACGCCCTCGATCGCCTCGTGCATGTCGTACGGCTCGGTCGGCGAGTCCGGGATCAGCGAGTTCAGCTTCTTCTCGAGGTCCAGCGGGGCGCGGTCGACCAGCGGCTTGCCCGTCCAGTCCATGGCGTCGAAGACCGGGGCCTCGGAGGCGTTGTTGTCGGGCAGGTGCGAAAGCAGCACCCTCACGTAGGAGAGGGCGTCCTCCTCGTCGGCTCCCAGGTAGTGCACGTTTCCCGACTTCGTGCTGTGCGTCCTGCCGCCGCCGAGGTCCTCGAAGCCGACGTCCTCGCCGGTGACCGTCTTCACCACGTCGGGGCCCG